>JBBRFA010000087.1:0-15427 GCA_038225185.1 Chthoniobacterales bacterium | reverse complement strand
CCGCCAGAGCCTGTGTAATTGGGATTGTTGGTGAAAATCGTGGCGGTCGATCCTTGCACAGTGACGTTGACGCCGTTGTTTACCGTGACCGTGTTGGCCACGAGGGTTTTTTGTGCATTCGGTCCTCCCAAAGTGGCGTTGCCGACGAAAACAATCGAACCGTTGGCGCCAGGTGCATACAATTTGAGAGTGGAATCCGCCGAAAGGGTGGCGCCTCCCACGCGAAGTTCTCCGTTTGGCCCGAATGCACCGATTTTAACGATGTCGCCCCGGATTTCTGGGTTGCCCAAAATGATCCGACTATTGTTTTGGCCATTGGAAATGGTAACAGTGCCTGAGTCTGCCTGGAGCTTTCCTCCGTTGACGACGATATCGCTCCCGGCGGAACTAAGATTAATGAACCCGCCTGAGCCGTCCCCGGCCGCATTGAGCAAGGCAAGTAATTCTCCGGTATTGGAAATCTGGATGCCAGTGCCGCTGGTTTTCTTGGAGAAGATATCGATGTTTCCACCATTGCGACTTGCTCTACCTGTAATAGGATCGTTAGCGGATACTTGGATGCGTGCGTTGACGTTTACCTGGCCTTCTGCGTTGACAAATACACGGCCCCCATTTCCACCGACTACGTTGCTGGATTCGGGAAATGGTTTGTTAACACCGGTATCGGCGAGGATTTCGGAGTTGACCGTAATGTCGCTGCCGCCAATGAGAGATAACGAACCGCCATCGGAGCCGGGACCAAATTGGTCTTTGGTCTCGCGACCGCGCAGATGGGGTAGCTGATATTCGCCAGCGCCGGTGCCAGTGGTAAAGCTTCCTGACCGATTGATGGTGAGAGCCCCGATAATGTCGGAGTTAGCCGGACGCCCGGTTGTGCTGGTAATCTGGAATCGATCTATGGCCAGACCAGTATCGCCAGAGCTACCCCCAACGTCGTTAACCTGTAGATAGATAAAAGGGAGGGTGCTATCGACAAAAGGTGTTACGTCCAGCTTAAGTGTGAGCCAGTCGGTGCCGACAATAAAACCACCCACGTTATTTTCAACCCGCCGGGTGCCACCCTCAAAGTCTCGCAGATCATTGCGGTCGATATTGAGGACGATACTATTCCCATTTACATCTCCCACGGCGATACTTACCTGGTCATTGCTACCTTCAAAGGCAAAGGATTCATCGGTGAGAATCCGGTAATCGAATTCGATGAAAGTTTGTTGGGTGCGCCCAGCCAATGGCTGCGAAAGGTCCAGCTCGGCGCGCGTGGCGGTAAGTGGCAACGAACGAAAATTGTTATTGAAATCGGGTGGCTGCGGCAGACTCTCACCTGTGGAGATAAACGTGAAACTCTCGCCCGCAGTAGGCAGCACCGTTTCTCCCTCGGAAAAATCGGGCAGCTCGTTTACGACCGCCCCTGTGCCGATCCCAGACAGAAAAATGGGGTCAGTGATTTCGATTTCGCTTTCGCTTTCACTGAAGTTGTCAAAGTTATCCGTGCTTCCAGTGATCAAGAAATTCTCGATATCCTCATTATTCTGGGGGCTGGGATTAGGCGTCGGCGTCACGTTAGGAGTGGGGGTAACCACCGGGTCCGGGGTAACCGAAGGCTGCGGCCGGGGAGAAATGACAGGCCCCGGAGTCGGGATGACGTCAGCCCGGTTTTGCCTTAGATCGTTCATATCGGCTAACAAAACGTTGGTGCCGCGTCCATTGATAAAAAGATTGGTCTGGATGAGACCACCTTCTGTTTTGAGTTTGCGTTGGTCGGCGATGGCTTGGACGATGAGTTCGAACTGGAGTTTACGTTCGCGTCCCACCCAAAAGGCGTTATCGATGAGTTTGGAAGTGTTGATGACTGTCTCGATGTCGAAATCGACGGGTTCGGGAATGGAGGTGGCGTTATCGGCCAGGATGAGCATTTGACCGGGACCGAGTATGATGGATTCGCCGAGCTTGCCTTTGAGCCAGACTTTTAGGAATCCCTCCAGCACCATGGCTTTGATGTAGCCATGGAGTTGGCGGCGGCGTTTTTCCTCGGCTTTGCGCAGTTTTTCGGGAACGGCGGGGGCGGGCGTGTATTCGAATAAAATCGTCGTGCCGGTGACGGCGGCGGTGACTGCGGCGGTGCGAATCGTCGCTCCGCCAGCGCCTTTGGGCACTTGCAAAAGAAGAGTGCCCTGCTGAAGATCCATGTTGCGGGTGCCCCCTTCGAAATTAAAGATAGTGTTGGCACCCATCCGGGTGAGGGTGTCGTCGGAGAAGAGGAGTTCGGCCCGCGATTTCTGGCCGGTGCGCACACCGCGTTTGCCTTCGACCACATCCTTAACCACAGCTGGCCGCTCGCCTGTGGTGGGATCGATGACTCCGACCTGATTGATGATTTGCGTAATCTCGGCCCGCTTAAGTGCTTCGGCCTGCAAAGAAGCGATGGAGGCCAGGGCAGCCAGGGTGAGCAGGGAGAACGTGGTGGATTTTTTTGCGGATGCCATAGGTGTGGGGAGTTAAAATTTCCAGCTAACAAAAATGCCGGCTCCGGTATTCAGCGCCTCGTAGTCAAAGCCATTGCGGTCCGAAGCATTGAAAATACCGCTGATATTCGCGTTGGCCGTAAGCCATTTGGTGAAATGGTAGCGGGCGGATAGCTGGATGGTCTGGTTAAAATCCTCCCGATCGATTTCGGTGTAATGATAGTAACCGGCGCGATAAATGAGATCGAGTTCGAAGTTGCGGGCAAGGCGGACATGATAGCCTCCGAGCAAGGTAAATTCATTGCGGGCTGCCGCCTCGGGATCGCTCCAGCCCAGTTCCAGGCTGCTGGCTACGTAGAAATAATGTGCACGGCTAAGAATAAAATTACGCGAGAAGGTGAGGTTGATCGTGCGATTGGAAAAAATCTCATCGCCGAAATCGTCGGAGGTCAGCCGGTTATAATCGAATTGCAGACTGGCATTGATCCCGCCGAGGAACCACAAATTGTAGGCCACCCCGGCCGAGAGGGTAAGGCTTTCAAAATCCAGTGCATCGAACTCGTCGTAACGAAACAACTCCTGCGTTACACTGAAGATGCCCAGTAGATAATTTCCAAAACGCGGGGCATAAGTCGCATTCAACACACTCCGCCAGAACCAATCTTCCTGCTCGAAAGTTTCCGAAAGCCCAACGTTCGAGGTATAGGTGAGGTCCGTCCCCAAATTGATCGAGAATGGCTCGTAAACCTGCTTTTTTTTCAAAATCACCTGCTGACCGAGATCGTCATCGCCCGGACTTTCGGCGGTAAACGTCGGGCTGGTGCCCAGATTGGCCTCCGTCTCCATCGGAGTAAGAGGACTGTCGATGGGCAAAGTCTGCCGGGATTGCTCGATTTGGGGAGGAAGATTCTGCGTTTGCCCCACTAAAGGAACAATCGGTGTCAGCAGAAATGGAACCAGGGAGAAAAGTGCTGTTTTCACGTTTAAAATAAGACTGAAGAAGTGATCTTCATCCGTCAAGCTGAAAATCGCTCCATTTTCAACAAAGCAATGGGCAGCATTTTTTGGAAATCGCATTGACGCATCGCCCCATCCCGATAATCTCTGTGGCCTCACCAACTTCCAACATTACACACTATCATTATGAGTATTAAAATCGGTATCAATGGTTTCGGGCGCATCGGCCGCCTCGTTTTTCGCGCAATCGTCGAACAGGGCCTGCTCGGTAAAGAAATCGACGTCGTAGCCGTCAACGACCTCGTCGGCGCAGACAATCTTGCCTACCTCGTTAAATACGACTCCACCCAGGGCCGCGCCAAGGAGGATGTCTATTCCAAAAAATCCAGCCCCGAGGTTGCCGAAGACGACATCCTGGTGGTCGATGGCCACGAAATTAAGTGTCTCGCCATTAAAGAAGGCCCCGCCGCCTTGCCCTGGGCCGCTCTCGGAGTGGATATCGTCATCGAATCCACCGGCCTCTTCGTCGATGCGGCCAAAGCCCGCGGACACATCACCGCCGGTGCAAAAAAAGTCATCATTTCCGCTCCCGGTAAAGACGAAGACATCACCGTCGTGATGGGCGTCAACCACGAAAAATACGACCCGGCCAATCACCACATCATTTCCAATGCGAGCTGCACGACGAACTGTCTGGCGCCCGTCGTTCACGTTCTCTTAAAAGAAGGTTTCGGCCTCGAAGAAGGCATTATGACCACGGTTCACAGCTACACCGCGACTCAAAAAACCGTCGATGGAGCTTCCAGAAAAGACTGGAAAGGTGGCCGATCCGCCGCGATCAACATCATCCCGTCCTCCACCGGTGCCGCCAAGGCCGTCGGCCTCGCCATTCCGGAAGTCAAAGGCAAGCTCACCGGTATGTCCTTCCGCGTGCCGACCCCGACTGTTTCCGTGGTCGATCTCACCTTCAAAACCACGAAATCGACCAGCTACGCCGAAATCAAAGCCGCGATGAAAAACGCCAGCGAAACCTATCTCAAAGGCATCCTCGCCTACACCGAAGACGAGGTCGTTTCGACCGATTTCATCCACGACACCCACAGCTCCATTTTTGATGCAGGCAGCGGGATCGGTCTCAACGATAAATTCTTTAAACTCATCAGTTGGTATGACAACGAATGGGGTTACAGCAATCGATGCGTCGATCTCGTGAAATACATCATCAGCAAAGGTCTGTAATCTCCTCAATTTTTGTCCACAGATTTACACAGATTAGAGGAAGCATCGCTCCTTAAAATCTGTGGTAATCTGTGAAATTTGGCAGAACAAAAAGTAATAAAATAAAGTCTGCCCATCTCGTTTGACCCGGTTGCGGACAAAACCCAATTCTCTAAAGTTATGGCTAAGAAAAACATTCGCGACATCTCCGTCACCGGTAAACGCGTCCTCGTGCGGGTCGATTTCAACGTGCCGCTCGATGAAAAAGACGGCGGCATGGTGATTACCGACGACACCCGCATCCAGGAAACGCTGCCCACGCTGCGTTACCTGGTGGAGCATGGAGCGAAGGTCATTTTGTGCAGCCATCTGGGCCGTCCAAAAGGTAAGGTCGATCTCAAGCAAAGCCTCCGCCCCGTCGCTGCACGTCTGGCAGAAATGCTCTCCCTGCCGGTGGCCTTCTCCAGCGTTTGTGTCGGGCCGGAAGCGGAGGAAAAATCCGCCGCACTCGATCCCGGCGAAGTTCTCCTGCTCGAAAATGTCCGCTTCGAACCCGGCGAGGAAAAAAACGATCCCGATCTCGCCAAAAAATTCGCCGCCCTCGCCGACATTTACGTCAACGACGCCTTTGGATCCGCTCACCGCGCCCATTCCTCCACCGAGGGAGTCGCCCATTTCGTGCCCATCGCCGTCTCCGGTCTTCTCATGGAAAAAGAACTCCATTTCCTCGGCGACGAACTTCAAAATCCCGCGAAACCCTTCGTCGTCATTCTCGGCGGCGCGAAAGTATCCGATAAAATCCAAGTCATCGACGCGCTCCTTGAAAAAGCCGATACCATCCTCATCGGCGGCGGCATGGCCTACACTTTCGGCCTCGCGCTCGGCAAAAAAATCGGCAAATCCCTTTCCGAACCCGACAAAGTGGAAACCGCCAAACTCGCCCTCGCCAAAGCCGAAGCCAAAGGCGTCAAATTCCTTCTGCCCGTCGATAATTACATTGTTGAAAGGCTCGATTTCAAAAACAAAACCGTCAGCCCCGGCAAATACACCGCCATCGGCGAAGACATTCCCGATGGTTGGGAAGGCGTCGATATCGGCCCCGAAACGATCAAATTGTTTTCCGCCGAAATCGCCTCCGCCAAAACCGTCCTCTGGAACGGCCCGATGGGCGTTTTCGAGATTAAGGAATGCGCCAAAGGCACTTTCGCCCTTGCCGAAGTCATTGCGGCCAATCAATCCGCCAAAACCATCATCGGCGGAGGCGACAGCGTCAAAGCCGTCAAACGCGCCGGTGTCGCCGACAAAGTCACCTTCATCTCCACCGGTGGCGGTGCCTCGCTCGAACTCCTCGAAGGCAAAATCCTCCCCGGAGTCGCCGCCCTGGCCAATCGCTAACCCCTTTTCTTTTTAAAACTCATGCCGCGCCGGGAAAAAACTCCATCCAACACGCCGAAAACTCCTTACATGCGTAAAAAAATCATAGCCGCCAACTGGAAAATGAATCACACGACCGGCGAAGCCAGCTCGTTTATGGAAATTTTCCTCCGCGAAATTGGCGACGAACTCGACGTCGAAGTCGTCATCATCCCCTCTTTTCTCGCCATCTCCACCGTCACCGAAGCCCTTGGCAAACATCAAAGCATTAAAGTCGGCGCGCAAAACATGCACTTCGAGAAAACCGGCGCCTACACCGGCGAAGTCAGCGCCGCCATGCTCCGCGACCTTTACGTCCGCTTCGTCGTGCTCGGCCACAGCGAACGCCGCGCTCTCTTTGGTGAGACCGACGAAATCGTCAATAAAAAAGTCAAAGCCGCCCACGTCGCTGCTTTACGCCCGATTCTTTGCATCGGAGAAACCCTCGCGCAACGTGACGCCGGCCTCGTCGAAAAAGTCCTTGCAACCCAACTCCACGGCAGTCTGGCCGATCTCACGGCCAAGGAAATCGTCGAAACCGTCATCGCCTACGAACCCGTCTGGGCCATCGGCACCGGACGCACAGCCAGTCCCGAGCAAGCCCAGGAAGCACACGCTTTTGTCCGCAAAACACTGGCCGCTCTCACCGATTCTGCCACCGCCGACAAAGTGCGCATTCAATATGGAGGCAGCGTCAAACCCGAGAATACCGCCAGCCTGATGAGCCAGCCCGACATTGATGGAGCCTTGGTCGGCGGCGCGAGTCTCGACGCCCGCAGTTTTGCCCAAATCGTCGAAAACACCGTCAAATTGCTCGAACAGTAAGTCGGCAGGGCGGATTTCGCCTTCCTTGGGGAAAAATTGGCGGGTTGCCCCCATCGCTGTCGTTTTTTCCCAATAACGGTTTCCGCATTACCAGACTTGTCACGCAGCCCGTTTCGTGGTCGTATGAGACCTTGCAATGCATCCGGGCCTGTAGCTCAACGGTTAGAGCAGGGGACTCATAATCCCTTGGTTCGGGGTTCGAATCCCCGCGGGCCCACTTTTCTTTCCTTCGATTTTTCCCGTAAAAATCTCCTCCACAAATCACCGCAACATCGCTCGCGCAGCTTTTTCTCCGCTGGCCATCGCGCCGTGCACGGTGCCGCTGTGACCCTCCGTATCAGCCGCTTCCCCGGCGAAAAACAGCCGTTCGCCCACCGGTTCGGCCAGTTTTTCTCGCACCGCCGGCGTCGTTGCCAAAGTCGGGTAGCTATACAACCCGCGCACCCAGGGGTCGCTCCCCCAATCGGCCACAAATCCCTCTCGAAAAAGTCGCGTGGCCAGCTTGCCGCCAAAAACCACATCCAGTTCCTCCACCGCGAAACGGACCGGTTCCACACCCAATTGCCCCAGGCGCTCCGCCCGGCTACCCCCGATAAACGCGGTCAAGACAAGCGATTCCTCCGATTTACCTTTTCCCGGCACCCAAAACTGCGGCAGAAAGCCGTCGGTATGTAAAAAATACATCCGTTCATCCCAAAAACGTTCCTCGAAACGCAGAAAAATCTTCATTCCCAAGTCCATGCCCACCTGGGAAAAAGCCCGCGTTTTTTCCCCGGGTAAAGCGGGTGAAAAAGCAATGCCACCCTCGCGCAGCACCCGCACGGAGGCGGTGACAAGGATGCGTTCCGCCGGCAAAATCGTTCCATCAGCCAGATGCACCCCGGCCTGATCCTGCCAATGAATTGACGAGACAGGCGTGCTCAGGCGCAGCCGGTCGCCAAGTCGGGCAATCGTGGGCGAAAACAAGTCGGCGTAAGGTGTGGCAAGAGTGTAATTGGTCTCCCGCGCTTCCCAACCGCGTTCGTAATTGGCAAATCCACGCATGGCCAGCCGGTCGAGCGTGGTGCCGTGTTCCACCCCCAGACGCGAGTCGAGATAATGCCAGACACGACGCGGAAAATGTTGTCGCAGAAGGACTTCCTCCGCCGTGCGATGTTCGCCCTGGTAAGTGCCCAGGCTCTCGATAAAAGCAAAAGCGGTCTGCATATCGACATCTTCCGCCGCCTGATCCAGCAACCTTAGCCTGCCATCGAGCCGCAGGAGATCGTCGGTCGTATAATGCTGCAAAGTGGGGCGTCCCTGGGCGCGCGCGAGATTTTGCACGAGATTATCGGGGCCATGGATTTCCTCAGCACCGAGTTCGAGGGGAAAATCGCAAAAACCCTCCCGCGCCTGACTGCACACGCGTCCACCCGCTCGTGGAGCAGCTTCCAAAATAATAAAATCCGCTCCCGCCTCCAGTAAAACTTCCCCGGCGGCGAGACCGGCGGCACCGGCACCGATAATAATGATGGGTTGAGTCAAGCAGCCGCATTATGGAAAAGGGCGGGGGCTTTGGCGAGCTTGATTTCTTTGCCGCAGACCAAAGCACGATTATGCGAAGACAAAAAAATCGCTGAACACCCGAGGGTGCCCAGCGATTTTCTTGATAAAACACCCGTTGCGCCCGGGTGATTGACAGTGCGCGGAGATTACTTCTTCGCTGGAGCGGCAGCCGCTTCGGCAGGCTTTTTCTCCTTAAGCACTTCGGGAGCTGTGACGGCGGAGGTCAATTCAGGTTCCAAAGCGACGGTCGGTTCGGACACGGAGAGAACCGTGATATCGGGATCGACCGAGGTGGCGACGCCTGTAGGCAAAATCAAATCGCGAACGTGGATGGAGTCGCCAATATTTAGGGCGGAAATGTCCACCGTGATGACCGATGGCAGGTCTTTTGGGAGACATTCGACTTCGATTTCGTGCAAGATCTGGTTGAGCAAACCGCCGAAACTCTTCACTCCAATGGATTCGCCAACGGTATCGATGAGAACGGGCGAAACAAGAGTCTCTGTGGCGGAAACGGCTTGGAAATCAACGTGCAAGACCTGGCGTCCGACCGGATGATGCTGGATCTCGTGGATGAGCGCGAGGCGACTGACCTGGGTGGCGCCGTCGCTGATTTCGAGATCGACGAGGATGTTTTCGCTGGTCGAACGGGCGATGAGGGCGTTGATGTCGCGCGTGGTGATCTGAAGGTTTTGCGGTGCGTCTTTGCCGCCATAGATGACGGCGGGGACGAATCCGGCAGCCTTGACTTTTTTTACGGCGTTACGACCGGAAAGGGTCCGGTTTTGGGCTGCGAGTTTAACTTGTTGAGACATAACTGTGTGGTGTGTTGCGGGTTGGTTGGGATGCCGGCGGGTAAAGCCAGCTAAATTCCTTTGATGTCGAAGAGCGAACTCACCGACTCATCGCCGTGAATGCGTTTGATGCCTTCGCCGAGGAGGTCGGCGATGCAGACGATGGAGATTTTCACATCCTCCGTCAGCTTTACCGGGACACTGTTCGTGGAGAATAGTTCCTCAATTTCGGAGTTTTTCAACCGCTGATACGCCATTTCGTTGAGAACGGCATGAGAAACAGCGGCGTAAATGCGGCGCGCACCGTGTTTTTTCAATAAAACAGCCGCGCTGGTCAGCGTTCCGGCAGTCTCGGTAAGGTCATCGATCAAAAGCACATCGCGCCCCTCGACTTCGCCGATCACGTAAAGCGCGTCGATCTCGGTGGCACTTTTGCGGCGTTTCGCGACGATGGCCAGTCCAGTATTGAAAGCCTGGGAATAAGCGGAAGCCATTTTAATCCCGCCCACATCGGGCGAAACAATCAGGCAACCTTCCGGAAGACGCTCCCGGAGCGTCTTGATCAGGACGGGCGCACTGTAAAGATGATCCACCGGAATATCGAAAAAGCCCTGCACCTGCTGGGCATGCAGGTCCATCGTGAGGACCCGATTGACGCCTGCCGCAGTGATCAAATTGGCGACGAGCTTGGCGGTAATCGGCACGCGCGGTTGATCCTTGCGATCCTGCCGGGCATATCCGAAAAAAGGCATGACCGCTGTGATCCGATGCGCACTGGCCCGCTTGGCAGCATCGACCATGATCAGCAGTTCCATCAGGTTTTGATTGGTCGGCGGGCAGGTCGGCTGCACGATATAGACATCGCGACCGCGAATGTTTTCGTTGAATTTAACGAAAGTTTCTCCGTCCGGAAACGAACTCACCGTGGCATCGCCCAATGGCACACCCACCGCATCGGCAATCCGTTGCGCCAGCTCGCGATGGGCGGAGCCGGTAAAAATCTTGATTTCGCGGGAAGACAAAGGCATGACGGGAAAGATTTCGTGGTTCTGGGGAGGCGAAGTCTAGCGGGCTTTCCAGGAAAAGCAACCTCACAGTAATGCACGGTCAGCTTCTTATCCCAGAGCATTTTTTTATCGGTTGATCCGTGATTTCTTGCTTTGGAATTTTCGGTTTCTCACGTCGTTTACTTCCGGAACCAATAAAGTGGAACCCAGAACGATTAAAAGCACGCAGCCCCATGCCACGGCGGAAATCGAATAATGGCTGGCCAGATAAAAGCCCAGAAACGGGCTTATCACCCCCCTCAATCCAGTGGTAAAGGTATGCACCGACATATATTCGGCCACGTCTCCGGGCTGGGCCACTTTCGTCACCCACAAACTCCAGGCCACATTTCCACCTGCGTTGGCCAGCCCAAAACAAAGCGAGCCGATAATAAAGCCCGTCTCATTGGCCAGGATAAAGAAAAACACGATCCCCAGGATAAATCCAAAATTAAGGCAAATCCTCAGCACAAAAAAGTTCACCCGGTCGAACAAACGCCCCCACATTCGCGTGGTTAATAAAATGGTTACACTCGGGATCACTCCAGTAAGAAATGCCACCTGTTCTGGATTCTTCAAAATGCCAAACAGGGGATTGGCGAGGTAATCCACCCGCAAGGGTAACATGATCAGATTACCCAACCCCATTAGCATCCAGCTAATCAATAACCAGCGAAAAATCCGGTCCTGCCGAATATGGCGCATCGCATGGAAAGGATGCGCCGACTCCACATCCTGCAAAGTCTCCGAAGGCATTTTATGCAAAAAATAGCTCGACAATGCCGCTGCCAGCGCCATTCCACCGATCAACCAGCGATACTGTTCCATCCCGTTGCCTAACACATAGCCGCCCAGCCACGAAAACACGCCCGCCGAGATCACGCGCAAGACCACCGTCTGCGAAAAAAGATCGCCCCGTTCCGCGCCGGGATAATTGTTTTGATAAATCTGTGTTAACAAAGGAATCGCGCAGGTCGTCCCCACCGCACCTAACATGCATCCCGCCACATAGGCCGGTTGCGTGCCAATCACCGCCGCCAGCAAAAATCCCAGCGCCCCCAACGCCGAATAAAACGCCCCCCCTCCCGCCGCCGTCCATCTTTTTCTCCGCACCCACCACACCGCCAGCGGGCTCAGCAACAACCCCAGCGGACCACTCATCACCAGGAGCGATTTCGTCAAGGCATCCGCCTGAAACAATTGCACCGCGATCAATAAAAAAAACGTCTGCGCCCCCGTCTCCAGCAAGCCCAGGAAAATCGCCCGCCGCTGATCCAGTCGAAAAGTGGTTTCTTTACGAAACTGGGCTTCATTCCTTAAGACGATATCCATTCCTCCCCAGAAATAATCCGATTCCCCCGGCAGGGCAACGAATCATCCCGTTTCCTTTCCACCGGCGCATCTGCCGCACCCCCCACACTTTCTCATTTCCATTCTCTTCGGTCTCAGCGAAACTTCCCCTCCTCATGGCCCGCAAATACACTCTCGAAAAACCCACTTTTCTCAGCTCCTCGGGCATCGATTACGAAAAGGAACTCAACCCCCAGCAATACGCCGCCGTCACCTCACCACCCGGCCCCGCTCTCGTCATCGCCGGTGCTGGCTCCGGAAAAACCCGTACCCTCACTTATCGCGTCGCTTATCTGCTCGATAATGGCGTCGAACCCTCCTCCATCCTCCTCCTCACTTTTACCAACAAGGCCGCCCGCGAAATGGTCCAGCGCGTCTCCGCCCTCGTCCCCGGCGACCTCTCCCAGCTCTGGGGGGGCACCTTCCATTCCATCGGCAATCGCATCCTCCGTCGCGCCGCCTCCCTCCTCGGCTTTACCCCCGCGTTTTCCATCATGGATCGCGACGATCAAGAGGAACTCCTCGACGCCACCATCGCCAGCGCAGGCTTCGACACCCGCGAGGCGCGTTTCCCGAAAGCTGCCGTTCTGGGCGACATTTTTTCCTATTCGCACAACACCGGCGTCCCCATCGCGGACGTGGTCGTCGAACGTCATCCTCATTTTCTCGAACTCGTCCCGCAAATGCTAACCATTCTGGAAAAATATGAGGCCAGAAAAAAAGCCGCCAACTCGATGGACTTCGACGATCTCCTGCAAAAGTCGCTCCAGGTCCTCCGCGAACATCCCGAGCTGGCCGGGGAGTATCAACGACGTTTTCTTTACCTCCTCGTCGATGAATACCAGGACACCAATCATCTCCAGGCCGAATTCATCGATCTGCTGGCCGCCCGCCATAAAAGCGTCATGGTCGTGGGTGACGACGCCCAATCCATCTACTCCTGGCGCGGGGCCGATTTTCGGAACATCCTGGAATTCCCCACCCGCTATCCCGGTGCCGTGATTCACAAAATCGCGATCAACTATCGTTCCGTCCCCGAGGTGCTCGAAGTCGCCAACGCCGCCATCGCTCCTAACACCCGGCAATTCAAAAAAGATCTCACCTCCGCCCGCGATTCTCTAGGGGTCAAACCCGCCATCGTCCCTCTCGGAAACAATCATCAGCAAGCCTCCTTCGTCGCCCAACGCGTGCTCGAACTCCGCGAGGAAGGCGTTCCTCTCGACGACATCGCCATCCTTTACCGGGCCCACTATCATTCCATGGAGGTGCAACTCGAATTCACCCGGCGCGGCATCCCCTTTCAAATCACCAGCGGACTCCGTTTCTTCGAGCAGGCCCACATTAAAGACGTCGGCGCCTTCCTTAAATTCGTCGTCAATCCCAGCGACGAAATTTCCTTCAAACGCATCGTCAAACTTCTCCCCGGCATCGGCGCCCGCAGTGCCGACTCCATCTGGGAGCACTTCGCCAAAGCCGCTCCTAACAGTGGTTTTTTCGATGCCCTGGAAAAATGTTCCATCCCCGCCAAAGCCCGTAAAACCTTTCTCCAGCTCGCTCATACCCTCGAAGAAATCGCCCCCCGCCGCATTCCCCGCCCCCCGGCTGTGATGATCGATGCGGTCATCGAAGCGGTCTATTACGATTATCTTAAAGAAAAGTTTCCCAACCACGAAGCCCGTCGCGAAGATCTTAATACCTTGGGAAATTTCGCCAAAACCTACAACGATCCCTCCGAATTTCTCACGCAACTTTCCCTCCTCAGCACTGCCGATACCGAGACCGGAGTCCAGACCTCCGACGACGATGAAAAAATCACCCTTTCCTCCATTCACCAGGCCAAGGGACTGGAATACCGCGCCGTATTCGTCATCTGGCTTACCGACGGCATGTTTCCCAGCAAACGTTCCCTCGATAAACTCGAAAACATTGAGGAAGAGCGACGCCTTTTTTATGTCGCAGTCACCCGCGCACGCGACGAACTTTATCTCACCTTTCCTAATATGCGTCTCGGAGCCGGTTACGGCGACATGTGGCAGCAACCCTCGCGGTTTCTCCAGGAAATACCCGAACATTTGCTCGAACCCTGGGAAATCGACTCTTAATTTTTTTTAAAATCAGGAATCCTAATATGTTGAACACACCTCCACTCGATCTCTCCCCCGATAAAAAAATCGCCGGCGTCCTTGCCCCCGTTTTCGCATTGCGCGGTGCCCACGATCTCGGCGTGGGCGACGTCGCCGCCCTTCGCGCCCTCGCCGATTGGGCCAGCGTCACCGGGCTTAAACTCATTCAAATCCTACCCATTAACGAAACCGGAGGCGATCACAGTCCCTACAACGCGATCAGCTCCGTGGCGCTCGACGTCACCACCCTGGAGTTGCATCCCAGCGCCCTGCCCGATCTCTCCCGGGCCGCTTATCGTGCCGTTCTCGCCGAATTCGATCTCACATTACTAACCACGGGACCGGTCGATTACGTTCAAACCAAGGACCTCAAACATCAATTACTGTCGCGCGCCTTCCAAACATTTCTGCGAAAAGAGGATAAACCCGGCACCGCGCGCACCCGCGAGTTTGCCGATTTTGTGGAGAAACAAAAGGATTGGCTCACCGACTACGCCCTTTTCCGTGTCTTGCTGGAACGCAACGGCTCCGAAATGTGGACCGGCTGGCCTGCCGAACACGCCACACCCGCCGATGCGCGTGCCTGGCTGGATTCACTCTCCGCACGTAAACGCGAAAAATTTCTCCGCCGCATTCGTTACTATCAATACGTGCAATGGATCGCCTACTCCCAATGGCAGGCACTGCACGGTTACTGCACCGGCAAAGGGGTTGCCCTGATGGGCGATGTCCCGTTTGGGGTCAACTACTTTAGCGCCGATGTCTGGGCAGATCGCCCCTCCTTCGATCTCACCTGGTCGGGCGGTGCGCCTCCCGAGAAAATTTTCAAAACCGATCCCTTCACCGAAAAATGGGGACAAAACTGGGGCATTCCACTTTATAACTGGCCGGTCATGATCGCCGATGATTTTCGTTGGTGGCGACAGCGCGTGCGCATGGTGCGCGCCCTGCTCGATCTCTTTCGCATCGACCACGTTCTCGGCTGTTATCGCATTTATTCCTTCCCCTGGCGTCCGGCCGATAACGCCCTTTATCTCGACCTCAACGAAGCAGAGGCGGCGGCAAAAACCGGCGGCCCTCTTCCCGGTTTTAAGCCGCGCGACGACAGCAACGATGCTAACAAAGAAGCCAGCCGCGCCGAAGGGGAACGCCTTCTCAAAGTGCTCCTCGAAGAAACCGGCGATCACCGTCTCATCGGTGAGGATCTCGGCGTGGTGCCCGATTACGTGCGCCCCAACTTGCAATCGCTCGGGATCGCCGGGTTTAAAATCCCACAATGGGAACGGGAATGGCACGGCGAATTCATCCCAGGCGCACATTACGAGCGCCTTTCCCTCGTCACCTACGCCACACACGACCACGAACCGCTGCGTTCCATGTGGGACACCTGGCAGGTCAACATTTCTTCCAATCATCACGAGGCCGACTCCAGCCGCACCGAGATGCATCGCCTCATGCGTTACGCTGGTCTGGATACTAATCACGGCTGGCCGGATTACTCCGACGCCATCCAATGGGCTTTACTAGGTGCCATCCTTCGTTCCAACTCCTGGCAGGCGGTCACCATGATTACCGATTATTTCGGACTCACCACCCGTTTCAACGTTCCCGGCGCCATCTCCAACGCCAACTGGAGCAACCGCATCGAGCAACCCGTCGCCGGATGGTTGAACGATCCGGTTTTAGGTCCCAAA
>JBBRFA010000086.1:0-15852 GCA_038225185.1 Chthoniobacterales bacterium | reverse complement strand
CTTGCGATCCAAGAAAAAAGGCCCGCATCACAAGTGAAACGAGCCTTTTAAAAAGTGGTTGCGGGGCTGGGATTTGAACCCAGGACCTTCAGGTTATGAGCCTGACGAGCTACCAGACTGCTCCACCCCGCGATTTGTTAGGTGGTTAGATTAGCCCTTTAACTTTAAACCGCAAGTGGCTTCTTGAGAAAGTTTGCGCCCCAGCCTTTTTTTCTAATTCGGGAGAAAACTCTCCAGCGGGTTGTCGTGGGGATACAATTTCCGATATTCGATGGCCTGCAAACCGGCGATGGCCGCCACCCCGACGATTTCGTCCACGGTGGCACCACGCGATAATTCTGCCGCTGGCTTCGATAAACCCGTCAGCAACTGACCATAAACATCCGGTTTGGCCAGGTAATGGACCAGTTTGCTGGCGATGTTGCCGCTGTTCAAATCGGGGAAAATCAAGACGTTCGCCTTGCCGCCAACCTCGCTGCCGGGCACTTTTTTGGCCGCCAACTCGGGCAAAAGCGCCGCATCCGCCTGCAACTCGCCATCAATCGCCATGTCGAGCAATTGCTCCAGGGCCATTTTTTTCGCAAGCGCGGTGGCAGCCGCAATTTTTTCTGTCATAGGCATTTTCGCACTTCCCTTGGTCGAAAACGAGAGCAGGGCAATGCGCGGACGGGTGCCGGTCAATTGCCGCGACAATCGCCCAGTCTCGACTGCAATGGCGGCCAGTTGCTCCACATCGGGGTTGGGCACCACCGCGCAATCGCTCAGGAATAACACACCGCCATCCCCGAGGCTGGCATCTTTCATTTCCATAATCGTGCAACTTGAAATCGTCTTGACGTGGGGCAGGGGAGTCACGATTTGAATGAGCGGACGCAAGAGCGAACTCGAAAAACTCGATGCCCCGCCCACCAGCGCATCGGCCTGGCCGTATTGCAGCATCATGGCGCCAAAAAAGTTGGCATTCAGCATTAACTCACGGCAACTCGACGGCCCCATTTTGCGGTAACGCTCCAGTTTTTCAAATCGAGTGACAAACGTATCGAAATCTGACGCGGTGCCGGGATTGATGACCATGATGTGATCCAGGGACACCTCCTGGGCTCTGGCCGCGGTCTCGATGGCGGTGCGGTCGCCGAGGAGAATCGGGGTGCCAAGTTTTAGGGCGACGAATTTGGCCGCCGCCTGCAAAACGCGCGGCTCTGTCCCCTCCGGAAAAACCACCCGTTTGGGGTGCCGGGTGAGCTTTTCATAGACAGATTGGATAAAATTCATGATTCACAGAGGGATTCGCAGACAGAGCAAAGCCCGGTTTACCTCTCGAAGAAACTAAAAAATGCAGTTGCCGCAAAGTTTCCGGTTTTGTTCCGTCCCGGTTCACTTTTTTATTCCGGCTTCGCCAATTTACAGCAACTGATACGGATCGACATCGACGGTGACCAGGACATCCTCGGGGAAGGTGAGTTTGGTGAGGATTTGTCGAACATGACGGCTGGTGCGCACGATTTGTCGTGAGCGCAGGCTGATGTGATAGCGGTAAAATCCCTTTAATCGCTCCAACGGCGCCGGGGCGACGCGTCCCAGGATGGTGCCTGGGGGGAGATTTTCCCCGAGTCTGCGGGCGAGGGTTTCGGCGGAAAAACTGGCGCGCATTTCGTGCGGCGAACGCACTGTTAATAAAATCATGTGGCTAAAAGGCGGGTAATCGCATTTTTCCCGAAACTCCAATTCCTGCTCTTGAAAACCGGCAAAATCGTGGTGCCGTGCGAATTGAATGCTGGGGTGAAACGGGGTGTGCGATTGCACGAAGACCTCGCCCTCGACTTCGCCGCGTCCGGCGCGTCCGGCCACCTGGGTGAGCAATTGAAAAGTGCGTTCCCCGGCCCGGAAATCGGGCAGATGAAGGGAGGAATCGGCGTTGATGATGCCGACGAGGGTGACGTTGGGAAAATGCAATCCCTTGGCGATCATCTGGGTGCCGACGAGGATGTCGATTTTACCGCTGCGAAAGGCGTTGAGAGTCTCGCGGTAGGCATCTTTTTTGGTCATGGCATCGGCATCCATCCGGCGCACGATGGCTTGGGGAAAAATGCGGACGACGGCTTCCTCGATTTTTTCGGTGCCGGCACCTTGATGGCGGATGCCGGGATCCTTGCATTCGGGGCAGGTGCGGGGCGAGACTTCGACGTGGCCGCAGATGTGGCAGACGAGCCGGTTTGAGCTGCGATGAAAAGTGAGCGGCACACTGCAATTTGGGCAATGACAGACGTGGCCGCAGGCGCCGCAGACGAGAGAGGTCGAGTAGCCGCGGCGATTGAGAAAAAGGATGGTTTGCTCGCGACGTTCGAGGCGGGATTCGATGGCGGTTTTTAGTTTGCCGGAGAGCAGGGCGTGCCCCCCGCCGGTGCCGTGGCGGCGGGCTTCCTCGCGCATGTCGAGCACGCGGATGTGAGGCATGCGCCGGGCATCGACGCGTTCGCGGAGTTCGAGCAGGCGGTATTTGCCGATGAGCGCGTTGCGATAACTTTCCAGGGAAGGCGTGGCGGTGCCGAGAAGAATGGCGCAATTTTCCAATTTGGCGCGGACGATGGCCACGTCGCGGGCCTGGTAACGGGGCGATTCCTCCTGTTTATAGGAAGTCTCGTGCTCCTCATCCACGACGATGAGACCGAGGTTTTCCACCGGGGCAAAAATGGCGCTGCGGGCTCCGATGACGATGCGGGCGGTGCCGGTGGCGATTTTATGCCATTCATCGTGCCGTTCCCCTGCGGAAAGATGGCTGTGGAGGACGGCGATGTGATGGCCCCCGGCGGTGAATCGCTCGCGAAAACGCTCGGTGGTCTGCGGGGTGAGCGAGATTTCGGGCACGAGAACGATGGCCGATTTACCGAGGTCGAGGGTGTGCTGGATGGCGCGGAGGTAGATCTCGGTTTTGCCACTACCGGTGACGCCGTGGAGGAGAATGGGTTTGCGGTCTTTTTCCTCCGAAATCGCGGCTTCGACCGCGGCGAGCGCCTCGGTTTGCTCGCCGCTGAGCACGAGTGCGGTGGAGGGCACGAAAGTTTCCCCGGCAAAAGGATCGCGGAGACGGGTGGCGACGGCGGTTTTAAGGAAGCCTTTTTCGACGAGTGTTTTGAAGGTGGCCTCGGCGATGGAAGTTTCGCGGGCGAGTTCGGCGAGTAAAACGGGGGCGTTCCCGGTCGCGCGCCATTTATCTTCACAGGCTTCAAGAGCTTCGGCCTGGCGGGGTGCTTTACGTCGCAGGGTCTCGCGTTCCTCGGGGCCGATTTCGCGGGCCGGGAGCACGGCGATTTGTTGGCGGAAACCGATTTCGGCTTTGCGAATCACCTGCGGCAACACGCTGCGCATGGCCGATTCCACCGGGCAGGCATAATAATCGGCCATCCAACGGGCGAGATCGATGAGACGGGGGCGCACGGCGTTTTGTTTGCCGACGAGAGCGGTGATGGGGCGGATGCCTTCGTGCGGCGATTCCTCCAGAAGAACGACGACGGTGCCAAGGGTTTCTTTTTCGCGAAAAGGCAGGCGCACCCGGGCGCCAATGACCATTTCCGCCTCCAACTCGGGCGGCACGGCGTAATCAAACTCCCGGTCGGGAGAATGATCCACGATGACTCGAACAAAAGCTGGCATTTAATAAAAATAAACGTCCCTGCGGCCAAGTGGAGCTTAAAAAACCGAGGGACCCGGTTTATCGGTGAGCGTCGAAGGCGGAGTGCAGACGCCCTGCGAGCGGTGTCGGGAGCAAAGCGATCACTTCGGGTGCATCCCAGGCGAACCATGCCGGGCGGGCCACCTCGTCGGCCTGATGTTGGATTTTTCCCATCTCGTGGGAATTTACCCGAAATAGATAGCGGAAATCGAAATGCCAATGCCCGGGCTGCCCTTTTCTTTCGGGGATGCGATGGGGATCGATGTCGATGGGCGTATGATCGGGCTGGCAGAGAGTGAGACGCTCGGGAGAGAGCCCGACCTCCTCGTGGATTTCGCGCAGGGCACTTACCAGGAGGGAAGCGTCTTGTTCGACATGACCGCCGGGTTGGAGAAAACGGCCGAGTTTAAGATGATAAATGAGCAGAAGCGCGTCTCCTTTTTCGGAAACAACAAATCCACTGGTCGTGACGTGACCCACCGGATGATGGCGATCTGCGTAAAGGCCAGGGGCGGTTCCTTCCAAAAACTGGAGGAACGGCTGCAAGCGCTCATTTTCCTCCGGATGACGGACGAGGTATTCGAGCGTGGTCGCTGCGATGGCCAAAGCATCAGACATGGGAGGAAGGGGCGGAGGATTTTTTTACCAACATCTCTGACATGAGGGTAAAAAGCGTCACCCAAAAAGTGAGTGCGAGGGTAAAAATGGGGATTTGTAATATGGAGGGCAGACAATAAACGATGCTGACAATGGGGATCCAGACCGCCCAAGTGGTCACCAGCGCTGGGAGGATGCGATTACGATACCAGGTCCAGTGAAGGAATTCGGAGGACCATTGGTAGCCGCGATTTTTCCATTCATAGATAGTCACACCGAAAGGTGCCGCGAAAAGGGGGTTATAGAGAAATTGATCGACGGCGACTTTTTTTGCGATGGTCCAGAAGTGGGCATTGTTGCCGAACCAAACAGCCTGGCTGCGGTAGAGCAGATCGACGGCGAGACCCTGGATGCCCCAAAATGGAATGGTGAAGAGGAGATTCGACCAATTGCGACGTTCCACCCGACCTTTTTGAAAAAAAAGGACGCGCAGGATTTCGGGAAAAATCCCCCCGGCGACAGCCACGGAGACGAACGAAAAAAGATAGCCCGATTCTGTTTTCCACGTCCCGATTTGCTCAAAAAAAGGACGGGCGCGTTCATTGCCAAAATAAAGCAACACGATCCCGAGCATTACAATCTGAATGCAAATCCCCGGCACCAGACTCCTGCGGGCAGCCACCCAACCCGCACGCAAAGGGTGGATTGGGAGCGTGTCGTCGGGCATGAGGCGGCGCACCATCGCGGGCGCAACCCGGGATGTCGAGCGTGGAAAGCTAAAATCACAATCGAAGGCGATCTTTCCGCAAAATATGTTTGATATAAGAAAAATTAATACTACTCTGTTTTTGCTGAGTGCAAATTATCGAAAAAAAGCCGCAAAAATGACTTCTTTGCAGAATTTTTGTTGATTAAAAAACCCAGATTCATAAATGTCTTCGCTCGTTACTCGCCGGGTTTTTTACAATCCAGCGTTCAACGAACCCTAAAAGCCTGTAAAATACCTTACTAAATCATCAATTTAACCCATCACGTGAAACTTAACTGGAATCGCTCTCCCGACGCATGGTGTGCGTCGCGGCTAGGTGGAATTTTACCTCGATAATCATGGCGAATATTTTTCCACGCTGGACAAATCAACTCCCGATCAAAGTGCTCCTGATTGCCGCCGTTCTGGGCGCAGTGGTTACAGGTGCGGTGGCTTATTATTTTACTCCTAAATACACGCGCGTTGGGTATCAACCCGTGCAGCCTGTGCCTTTTCAGCACGATATTCACGTCAACCAGCTCGGGATGGATTGTCGTTACTGCCATTCCAACGTCGAAGTGGCCGCGCACTCCAATATCCCCACGGCACAGACTTGCATGAACTGCCATTCTCAGGTGCAACAAAACAATCCAAAGTTTGCCGCGCTCAAAACCGCTTGGGAAACCGGCCAGCCGATCCCTTGGGTGCGCATTCACTACGCCCCGGATTACGCCTATTTCAACCATGCCGTGCACGTTAATCGTGGCGTCAGTTGTGTCAGTTGCCATGGTAACATCAATAACATGGAAATCGTTTGGCACGACAAACCCCAAAGCATGGGCTGGTGTCTGGAATGCCATCGCAACCCCGAGAAATATGTCCGTCCGGTCGATCAGGTTTTCAATCTCGACTGGAAACCCGAGGGCACAGATCCGATCAAGGCCCAGAAAGTTATTGGCGAAAAATTAGTCGAGGAATGGGCAATTAAAGCTCCACAAAATTGCGCCGCCTGTCACCGTTGATTTTTTGAGTTCAATGAAACGTATTTTACATCATCCACCAGAGATCGCGACCGGTAGAAAGTATTGGCGCAATGTCGATGAAATGGCCGATACACCCGCATTTCGGTCGTGGTTGGAGCGCGAATTTCCCCAAGGCGCCGCCGAAATGGAACTCGACGGTCCGGGCGGTCTCAGCCGCCGCAGTTTCATGCAATTGATGGGAGCCTCCCTCGCTCTCGCCGGGATGGGTTTTGGCGGATGCCGCCGCCCCGAAATCCAATTTGCGGCCCTCTCGAAAAGCTCCGAATGGAGCATCCCTGGCAAACCGCTTTACTACGCCAGTTGCTTTCCACGCCGGGGAGGTGCCACGCCGCTCATGGTGACCACCCACGATGGGCGACCCACCAAGATCGAGGGCAACCCGCTCCATCCCTATTCCAGCGGAGCCACAGATGTGCAGGCACAGGCCACCATCCTCGATCTCTATAATCCGGAACGGTCGAAATTATTCGTTCACAAAGGCTTAAAAGCGGATCGGGCAGGCTTTGAAAAAACTCTCACCGATCTGCTCGGTCAGGCAGGCACTGGAACCGGGCTCGCCTTTTTGGAAGACAGCATTCCTTCGCCCACGCGGGACCGGTTAAAACGCGAAATTCTCACAAAATATCCCCAGGCAAAATTTTACATTTACGATCCCACCGGTAGCCTGGAACGCGAAACGGTGCGGACCGCTTTCGGCGAAAATGTTGCCCTGCGCTATAATTTTGCCGATGCCGACGTTATTCTTGCCGTGGATTCCGATTTCCTGGGCATCGATGCTGTGGGGACCGAACCCACCCGGCAATTTTCCCGGCGGCGCGATCCCGATGGAAAAATGAACCGCCTTTACGCGGTCGATAATCGTTACACCATCACCAGTGGCCTGGCCGATCATCGGCTGCGCATCAAAGCCAGCCAGATCCCGGCTTTTCTCGTTGCCCTGGCTCGCGAACTCGGCCTCAATGTCGGTGCCGGGGAGGAAATTCCAGGTGTCAACCCCGTTTGGATCAAAGAGACTGCCGCCGATTTGCTTTCTGCCAAAGGCCGCAGCCTGGTCGCCGTCGGCCCCCGGCAACCGATGGCAATCCAATTGCTCGGTCACCTCATTAATTCCACTCTCGGCAATCTTGGCAAGACCATCATGGGAGTCGTTGTGCCCAGTTTCACCGCCGGCTCCCTGTCCGATCTGGTCGTCGCGCTCACCGAAAAAACAGTCTCCACCCTTTTTATTCTCGAATGCGACCCGGTTTATACCGCGCCGGTCGATTTTAAATTTGCCGCGCTGCTCAAAAACGTGCCCAACTCCCTCCACATCGGTCTTCGCGCCGACGCCACCGCCCAAACGGCGACCTGGCACATCCCGGGCACCCATTTTCTCGAAAGCTGGGACGACGCACTCAGTCCCGATGGGACTTATATGCCCGTTCAGCCGTTGATTTTGCCTCTTTTCGGTGGGGTATCGGTGAACGATTTGCTCGCTCTCATCGCTGGATTGCCCGTTCCCACCGGGGCAGAGTTGGTCCAGGCTACATTTGAGACGCTTGCCAACGGAGCCAACTGGTCCGGTTTCCTGCGCAACGGATTTCTGGAAAATTCCGCCAAAACCGCTGCTCTCAGTTTTCAGGGTTCCATTTCCGACATTTCGCTCACCGATTCGCGCGGTATCGAACTGGTCTTTCCGCCCGATTTTCGCATTCCCGATGGTAAAGGAATCGACAACGGCTGGCTCCAGGAACTACCCGATCCGATCACCAAACTCACCTGGGACAACGCGGCGCTGGTCTCCCGTAAATTTGCCAACGCCAACGGCCTTAACGACAACGACCGGGTCAAAATCTCCGTGGGTGGGCGTAGCCTCGAAGTCGCTGTGCTCGTTTCGCCCGGTCACGCCGACGATTCCATCACTCTTGCCCGTGGTTACGGACACCCCGCTGCCACCACCGGAAAAGTCGGCGCAGGAGTCGGATTTAACGCCTTCGCTTTGCTCACCTCCGCGGCTCCTTACGTGGCTACCGGCGCAAAAATCGAAAAACTTACCGGGCTATATCAGTTTGCCCTCACCCAGGAGCATCATCAAATGGAAGGCCGCGCCCACGTGCGCGAAGCCACCGTCGAAAAATTTAATGAAAATCCTGAGTTTGCCAAAAAGATGCACATGGATGCCCACATCCCGCCCAACATCTCCATGTATAAGTCGCCGCCGCTCACGGCACCCGAGCAATGGGGCATGATCATCGACCTCAACTCCTGCACCGGTTGCAGCGCCTGCACCATTGCCTGCCAGGCCGAAAACAACATTCCCATCGTCGGCAAAGAGCAGGTCGCCAATTCGCGCGAAATGCACTGGCTCCGCATCGATCGATATTTTGCCACCTCGGGCGACGAAGCCAACGAGACCGAACCCGAAATGGTCATGCAACCCGTCGGTTGCCAGCACTGCGAAATCGCCCCTTGCGAATCCGTCTGCCCGGTCAACGCCACCGTCCACAGCGAGGATGGCCTCAACGTGATGACCTATAATCGTTGCATCGGCACACGTTATTGCGCCAATAACTGTCCTTTTAAAGTGCGTCGCTTCAATTTTTTCAATTACAACGAGCGCCCCATCGAAAAAATCAAAATAGGACCTCTTCCCGAAGCCAGCGGTCTGTATTACGGTCCTCTCGCCCCCAAAGGCACCGATGAACTGACCAAAATGCAGAAAAATCCCAACGTCTCCGTGCGCATCCGCGGCGTCATGGAAAAATGCACCTACTGTCTGCAACGCATCGAGGAACATCGCATCACCTCCCGCGTCAAAGCCGGGGCATCCGCCAACCTTAAAATTCCCACCGACAGGATTCAATCCGCCTGTATGCAAGCCTGCCCCGCGGAGGCGATCACTTTTGGCGACCTTAAAGATCCCGCCAGCAAAGTGGCCAAACTTTTCGAAAACCCGCGTCGTTATCGTCTGCTCGAATACCTCAATCTCCAGCCGCGCACCAGCTATCTCGCCCGCATTCGTAATCCCAACCCGAAAATCCCGGGCGCGGAAAAAGTTGCCGATATTTACCCACACGAACATGCCGCGGCGTCGCACGACGCACATGGAGCCGATGCCGCCTACGACGGACAAGGCCAAGCCAGTAAACCGGAAGTTCTCGAAACCACAGGAACACACTAATGGCTAAAACCGAAATACTTGAAATGGGGCCCAACCCCACCGCCGAGGAACCACTTCCACGCATTCCGCTCGTGCTTAACAACCGCTCGATGGCTTGGATTACCCAGCGCATCTGCGGCATTGTCGAGGGTCCCACCCCCGTCTGGTGGATCGTTACCTTCATTATTTCCGTCATCCTCGCTTCCATCTGTTTTGCTTGTATTGGCTACATGATCGTCACCGGCGTCGGCGTCTGGGGCCTCAACCATCCCGTCGGTTGGGCCTGGGATATTACCAATTTCGTTTTCTGGATCGGAATCGGCCATGCCGGCACGCTCATTTCCGCCGTTCTCTTTCTCACCCGCCAAAAATGGCGCACCTCGATCAATCGCGCAGCCGAAGCCATGACGCTTTTTGCCGTGGTTTGCGCCGGTATTTTTCCAGGTATTCACGTCGGACGCATCTGGATGGTCTGGTTCCTCGCTCCCGTGCCCAATTCCAATGCCATCTGGCCCAATTTCAAATCTCCCCTGCTCTGGGACGTTTTCGCTGTTTCCACCTATTTCACTGTTTCCTTGATGTTCTGGTTCGTAGGTCTCATTCCCGATCTCGCCACTCTCCGGGATCGTGCCACCAATAAAATTGCGAAACTGGCTTACGGATTCTTCGCTCTCGGCTGGCGCGGAGGCAACCGGCAATGGCGCCATTACGAAATGGCCTATCTCATTCTCGCTGGTATCTCGACCCCGCTCGTGCTCTCCGTCCACTCCGTCGTATCCTTCGACTTCGCCACCTCGGTCATTCCCGGCTGGCACACCACCATTTTCCCGCCTTATTTCGTCGCCGGCGCAATTTTCGGCGGTTTCGCCATGGTGCTCACCCTCATGCTCCCGGCTCGGGCGATTTATGGCCTGCACGACTTGATCACCCCCAAACACGTGGATGTGATGTGCAAAATCATTCTCCTCACCGGCACCATCGTGGGTTACGCCTACTGTCTGGAGTTTTTTACCGCCGCGTATTCGGTCAACCCCTACGAACAATGGGTCTTCCTCCGCAACCGCATGGCCGATCCTTATATCTTCAGCAAACTCTTCGACGTGCCCGTCGCCCCTTACTGGTGGGCTTATTGGGCCATGATGACGCTTAACGTCATTTCGCCCCAGATTTTCTGGTTTAAAAAAGCGCGTCACAATGTTTTCGTCGTCTTCGCAGTCTGCATGTGCGTCAATGTCGGGATGTGGTTCGAGCGTTTCGTGATTATTGTGACATCGATTCACCGCGACTTCTTGCCATCTTCCTGGGGAATGTTCAGTCCCACCTGGGTCGATATCTGGACTTTTGTCGGCACCTTTGGCTTGTTCATGAGCTTGTTCCTGCTCTTTATTCGTTTCCTGCCCATGATCGCCATTTCCGAGGTCAAAGGTGTTCTGCCCGAGGCCGATCCGCATTATCAAGGACCTAAAGGACCGCAATCCGGTCAACTGGCTCAACCCGAGGAGGCACGCGTCTAGTTTATGGTTGCTGAACGTCGTAAAGTCTATGGGCTGGGGGCTCGTTTCGAATCTGCCTCAGAGATCTACCAAGCCGCCAAAAAAGTGCGCGACAAAGGTTTCCGCCGCTGGGATGTGCATACCCCTTTCCCGGTGCATGGCATGGATGCCGCCATGGGTTTAAAACATTCCGTTCTCGGTAAATTCGTGTTTTTCGGCGGTATCATCGGTTTTATTACTGCCGTCTGCCTGCAATTCATTCCCTCGGCAATAATTTATCCGCTCATCGTCCAAGGCAAACCGTTTGGTATCTATAGTATTCCGGCTTATTTTCCCATCATCTTTGAGTTGACGATTTTATTTTCGGCCTTAACCACTGTCGGCGGCATGTTTGCCCTAAACGGGCTTCCCCGCTGGCATCACCCGGTCTTCAATTGGGATGGTTTTGGACGGTTCAGCGATGATGCTTTTATCGTAGTCATCGAGGCAGCCGATCCGAAATTTACCGAACTAGGCACCCGCGAGTTTTTAGAGGAACTCGGAGCCAAAGAAATCACCTTGATCCACGAATAATCCGATAAATTCCGATGTTACGCGCTTTTTTTCTTTTTTTAATCCTGAGCGGAATCTCCGTCGTGGCGATTGCTGGTTTCCGAGGCTCGAAGTTTAAAGCTCCGCCCATCGAAATCTTTGCCGACATGGATCGTCAGGCCAAATATAAGCCGCAAAAAACCAGCGAATTCTTTGCCGATGGTCGTGTTGAGCGTAGGCAAGTCACTGGCACCGTGCCCTTTGGCTACAATGCCCCCATTGCCAAATCCGATGGCCAGATCGAAGTCGATGATTACTACCAAGGCTTCACCCATGGCGATAGTTACCTCGATACCGGAAAATTTGGCGACAATTGGGGCACCGGCATTCCCGTCGCCGTTACCACCGCTTTACTCGAACGCGGCCAGCAACGCTACGCGATCAATTGCACCGTCTGCCATAGCGATACTGGCGCGGGCAACGGCATCGTCACTCAATACGGCCTTGTCGGCGTCCCCACCTTCCATCAAGATCGCCTGCGAGTAATAGCCGATGGCGAAATTTACAATACCATCGTCCACGGCAAAAACACCATGATGTCCTACGGCGATAAAATCACCCGCGAAGATCGTTGGGCCATCGTCGCCTACGTGCGGGCTTTGCAAAGAGCCCAAAATGCCGGTAAAACTGACGTTCCACCCGAAGCTTTAGCTAAACTGGAGGCCAAGTGAGCGACGACCAACATTCCCATCACGTAACTCTGCCACCCGCAGAACACTTCGATCCCAAAAACACCACGAAACTGGTCATCACCACTTCCATCGTCGGGGTTGTCGCCCTCATCCTCGTCGCCATTTTTGGTGTGCAAGCCCTCTCCGATCACGCCAAAGGCCAGCAATTCGTCTATTCCTGGCTCTTCGCCTTCCTCTTTTTCTTCACCATCTGCGCAGGCTCCCTTTTCTGGGTCATGCTCCATCACGCCACCGACGCCGCCTGGTCCGTCGTCGTCCGGCGGCAGATGGAAAATCTTGCCTCCCTTTTTCCTTATCTCACCGTATTTTTCATCCCCATCATCATCTTCCGCGATGATCTTTGGAAATGGCTTGCCATCGATCCTGCGACCGACAGCTTTTTCGCCGCCAAAAACTGGTATTTTAACCCCACCATCGGCGGCATCGAAGTCCCCCTCTTTTGGATTCGTTGCGTCTTCTACTTCGCTTTTTTCATCTTCGCCGCGCACAGTTTTCGCAGCCATTCCACGGCCCAGGATGCCACCGGCGATCCCAAGCACACCTTGAAAATGCGGGGCAAATCCTACCGCAACCTCCTTCCCTTCGCCCTCTGCCTCACCTTTGCCGCCATCGATTGGGTCATGACCCTCAACTACAAATGGTATTCCACCATGTGGGGCGTCTATATTTTTGCCGGATCTGCCCTCAGCTCCATGGCCGTGCTCATCCTCGTCGTTACCGGCCTCAAAAAACAGGGTTATCTCCAGGTCGTCAATCTCGAGCATTACCACATCATGGGGAAATTCCTTTTCGTTTTCTCCGTTTTCTGGGCCTACATCGGCTTCTCCCAATACATGCTCATTTGGTATGCAAACATCCCCGAGGAGACCGAATATTTCCTAATCCGCAACACCGAAAGCTGGAATACCCTCAGCACCATTCTCGTGGTGGGCCATTTCTTCATCCCCTTTCTCATGCTGCTTTTCCGCTTCGTCAAACGCATCCCCAACCTTCTCTGTGGCATCGCCATCTGGGTGTTGGTCATGCATTTGCTCGATCTTTACATCATCGTCCTGCCCAATATTCATTACGCAGGCTTCGAACCTCACATCCTCGACCTCATCGCCCCCATCGCCATCGGTGCCCCGCTTGTGGTCGCTTTCCTTTACGAAATCGGCAAACGTTCGCTCTTCCCCAATCGCGATCCGCGCCTCATCGAATCCCTCAAACTGACCAACTAACCCATGTCTTCTCCGGTCTCGACAGATTTATCCGACAAAAAACCCGGCCTCGCCACAGCCGCCCTCGCTCTCCTGGTTTTTTTGTCCGCGGGTGCCATCGTTCTTATTTTCCTGGCCCTCGGACGTGGTGAAGCCAAATACGACGCCGAACGTGCCACCAAACGCATCGAAAATCTTGCCAAACTGCGCGAGACCAACGCCAAAATCGTCAACGAATACGCTCTGCTCGACAAAGAAAAAGGCATTTACCAGATTCCTTTGTCTCAAGCCGTTGCTTTAACCGCGCAGGACCTCGCCAAAATCGAACCCAAAGCTGCCTACCCCGTTGCCACTCCCATTCCTCCCGCCGCACCCGCCGCCGATGGAACTGCCGCCCCTGCCGATCCATCTGTCGCGCCCACTCCTGCCACCGATCCTGCCACACCTGCTGCCACGCCATGAGTTCTTCCGCGACTTTAGTTGAGCCAGAAAAAACCGCCCGATCGGTGCAGCCATCCGCTCCCGCATCCGCTTCTTTTGCTGAAATCCAGGTCCGTTCCAGTCTCGATGCCTCTGTGGCTGGTCCGGTGCTTTTCCTTTTTGCCTCCGCACTTCTTTGGCTTGTCGGCTGGAGCGTCGTTCATCTCATCACCACCTGGAAGCTTCTCTCACCCGATTTTCTTGCCTCTTACAGCTTCCTCACCTACGGACGGCTTCGTCCCATCGCCACCAATATCTTCGTTTATGGCTGGGCTTCCACCGCCGGTTTCGGCGTTGCTCTTTGGCTCACTGCACGCCTTAGCCGGGTGCGTCTCCCCTCGGTCATCCCCGTCATCCTGGGCACCATTATTTGGAATACCGGACTCACCGCCGGCATTGTCGCCCTTCATTTTGGAGCCAGCCGCTCCCACGATTACCTCGAACTACCCGCCTGGTCGCTCTGGATTCTTTTTAGCGGGTTTGCCGTCATCGGATACTCCATCCTCGGTCTTCATTTTAAACGCGCCGAGAAGGGCATCTTCATCACTCAAGCTTACGTCGTCGCCGCCGTGATCTGGTTTGCCTGGACTCTTCTCGCTGGTAATCTCCTCACCTCCCTGCCCTGGGTGCAGGGGGTCATTCTCGCGATCAACAATGCCTGGTTCGTCGCCGGTCTCACCAACTATTGGTTCACCGCCCTTGCTCTCGGTGCCATTTATTATTTTATCCCCAAAGTCACCGGGCGCCCCATCTACAGCTCCTATCTCGCCACCATCGGCTTCTGGTCCTTTGCTTTCCTGGCCGGTTTCGGCGGACTCCAACGCTTCAATGGCGGTCCCATTCCCGCCTGGCTCATCACCATTAATATATTTGCCACTGCCCTTACCATCATTCCAGCAATGATCGTTTCGCTCAATTATCATAAAACGTTCACCGGTTCGCATGGGTTGCTCCATTACAGCCCCACGCTGCGATTTTCGGTGGCCGGCGCCATGGCCTATGCAATCTCCGCTGCCACCGCTCTCATTCTCTCCTTCCGCAGTGTCGCAGGGCAGGCCGGGCTCTCCTATGCCAATGTCGCCCAGAGCCATTTTGTGCTCTACGCCTTTTACAGTTTCGTCATTTTCGGGGCGATTTACTTCATCGTCCCACGTCTTGTCGCGCGCGAATGGGTTTCCTCGCGCCTCATCCGCTACCATTTCTTAACCACCATCTACGGCATCGGGGCCACCCTGGTTTTCCTCGCCATTGCCGGCCTCTTCCAAGGCAAGGAATGGGCCAATGTCAATATTCCCAACGATGTCGTCAATCAGGTCGTCGCCCTCGCTGGTTACTCGCCACTTTACGGAGTGCTACTCGGTGGCATTTTACTTCTGTTCGGACACCTCATTTTTGCTTTCCATTATCTCTTAATGACTCTGCGTCTCGGCCAGGTGAGCGACGAACCCACCCTGCTTGCCTCCCCGTATGCTGAGGAGGCTCACTAAAATGAAATACTTTTTCCCAGGAATCTTCGGAGCTTTTTTCTTTGCCTGGATCGTCCAGATCGCCCTGCCTTACACCAGCCTTTCCCGCCTGGAACCCGTCGTCGATCCCGACACCAATCAACCTTATCCCTATAACATTTCCGGTGTTGCCCAACAGGGACGTTCCGTCTATGCCGCCAATGGCTGTGTCAGTTGCCACACCCAACAAGTCCGCTCCGATTCCCTCGGCGGCGATGCCATCCGCGGCTGGGGCACCCGTCAAAGTGTCGCCCGCGATTATATTTACGAAGACGCCGTTTTCCTCGGCGCCCTCCGCGTCGGTCCCGATCTCAGCGGTGTCGGCGCCCGCGACCTCGCCAAAACCGGCGCCGAAGACCTTACCTCCGTCGAAGCCCGTGGCAAAAATGCCGCCTGGCACTATATTCATCTCTACAATCCGCGCATCGTCTCACCCAAATCCAACATGCCCGCCTTCGCTTACCTCTTCGACAAACGCAAAATCAAAGGCGAACCCTCCCCCAAAGCCCTCGTGCTCCCGGCGAAATTCGCACCTCCCGCCGATTACGAAATCATCCCCACCCCCGAAGCCGAGGCTCTCGTCGGTTACCTGCTTTCTCTCAATAAAAATCACGATCTCCCCGAAGCCAAAGCCCGTCCCGTCGCGGCCGTCGCAGCCACCGCACCTTGATCCCGATCTGACCCAATGAGCGATC
>JBBRFA010000085.1:0-15982 GCA_038225185.1 Chthoniobacterales bacterium | reverse complement strand
TTGCGCACCAAAGGCACGACGCGCCCGGTTTTTTCGTCAAGCAGACCATCGACGCTGGTAAGTAAAATCAGCAAATCGGCCCGGGCAAGAATGGCTACTTCGGCAGAGAGGCGGTCGTTGTCGCCAAAACGGATTTCCTCCACGGCGACGGAATCGTTTTCGTTGATGATCGGCACCACATTGCCACAAGCAAAAAGGCGATCCAAGGTGTTGCTGGCGTTGGCATAGCGGGTGCGACTGTCCATGTCCTGATGCGTGAGCAAAAGCTGGGCGACATGGAGACCGTGCCTGGCAAAGACCGATTCGTAAGTCTGCATTAAACGGGATTGACCCACGGCGGCGCAGGCTTGAATGGAGGGCAAATCTTGCGGGCGTTCGGTAAATCCGAGCACAGCCAGACCGGCTGCCACGGCGGCGCTGGAGACAATGCAACATTCGTGACCGGCGATGACCAAACCGGCAATCGAGGCCGAAAGCGACTTAAACTGAGGCAAATCCAAAGCCATCCCGTCGGGACGTGACAGGATGCCAGTGCCAAACTTAAGAATGATGCGTTTTTTTCGGAAAGCCATGAGAAGGAAAATCGGGCCGTCATCATCCCATCGCTGTCCTTCTCTGTAAACAGCCAAACGCAGCACGATAGGTCTGCTCGGAAAATCTGCCGAACCTGGTTTTCAAGATCAAAGCTTCCGTCCCCTCTCTCCCATTTTGCGCTTGAGAGTTGGCGGGTGCGGTTTAACCTAGCCGTCCTTCATTTTTTCATCATGTCCCACGTTAAACTTTACATTCCCGGTCCCGTCGAAGTCTCGGCCAAGACCGCTGCCGCTTTTACACTGCCCATGATCGGTCATCGCAGTGCGGACTTTAAAGCTCTTTACGAATCGATTCATCCACGTTTGCAGACGCTTTTTGGCACGACGCAACCAGTTTTACTCTCCACGTCGTCGGCCTGGGGCGTGATGGAGGGGGCCATTCGCAACCTGGTGTCCAAACGCGTGCTCAACTGCATGTGCGGCGCGTTTTCCGATAAATGGCTCGATGTCTCCCGCCGTTGCGGCAAACAGGCCGACGGTTTGCAAGTGGAATGGGGCACCCCGATTTTGCCCGATGCCCTGGATGAAAAACTGGCCACCGGCGCCTACGATGTCGTTACCATTATTCACAACGAAACCTCCACCGGCGTGCTCAATCCGCTCCAGGAACTCGCCGCCGTGGTTAATAAATACCCCGGGGTGCTGCTCGTCGTCGATTCCGTCTCGTCCTTCTCCGTGCTCCCCATTCCGATGGACGAATGGGGGATCGATGTGTTGCTGACCGGAAGCCAGAAAGCTCTCGCGCTGCCTCCGGGGCTGGCCCTTTTTGCGGTGAGCGAACGCGCTTATGCCAAGGCCTTGACGATCCAGGATCGCGGTTACTATTTCGACTTTATCGAGTTTAAGAAAAATGCGGCCGAGTTCATGACTCCGAGCACGCCCAGCATTGGGCATATTTATGCTTTGCGGTCGAAGTTGGACGATGTTTTTGAGGAAGGGGTCGCGGCGCGTTACGCGCGTCACGCTGCGCTCAATGCCCAGGTTCACGACTGGGTGCTCGCAAATGGATTCGAGTTGTTTGCCACCGAGGGGTATCGCTCGAAATCGCTCACCGCAGTGAAAAACAATCGCAACATCGATCTCCCAGCCTGGATCAAACGGACCAGGACCCGGCATTCCTTTATTTTCGACGGCGGCTACGGCAAAATCAAAGGCCTTACCTTCCGCATCTCAAACATGGGCGACGAAACCTCCGCCTCCATCCAGGCGGTGCTCGATGGCTTGAGCGATACGCTCGCCATATAGGAGAAAACATGCGTTACGTGCTCGCCTTGTTTCTGCCGCTTTACGTGCTGGATCAACTCACCAAGTGGTGGGTAAGCCAGCGACTGCCTTTTGGCGCTGAGGAAACGATTATCCCGAATTTTTTCATGCTCGTTCACTGGGGCAACACGGGGGCCGCCTTCAGCATTATGCAGGGAAAAAGCTGGTTTTTCATCATCCTCGCGACCGTTGCCCTGGTGGTCATCGCCTGGATGGCCTGGCGGGGTCATTTTCCCGACAAATTTTCGCGCATTGCCATGGCGGTGCTGACTGCGGGGATTCTGGGGAATCTTACGGATCGCATTCTTCATGGTCACGTGATCGATTTCCTCCTCTTCGATTTGCATGTGAAATTTGCCAATCCCTGGCCAGCTTTTAACGTCGCCGATTCCTGCATTTGCATCGCGGCGGGTCTGCTCATCTGGCAATCGTTTCAAGGCGAAAAAAAGGACCCGTCGTCCCCTGCCAAAATCTGATTCACCGATGTCGCCCGAGGAAAAATCCGCCCGCAAAATTGCGGGCCGTCTTCATGCTGCGGGGCATCTCGCCTGGTTCGCGGGCGGCTGCGTGCGCGACCGTTTGCGCGGGGTGGAACCGCACGATTTCGATGTGGCGACCGATGCCCGCCCCGAGCAGGTGCAACGTCTTTTTCCACGCACCGTCGCCGTTGGCGCGCAATTTGGGGTGATCGTGGTCATGGACGGCCCGTTTTCCTGCGAAGTGGCCACTTTTCGCTCCGACGAAGCCTATATCGACGGACGGCATCCCAGCGGGGTGCGCTTTACCACACCCGAGGAGGATGCGGCGCGGCGCGACTTTACGATCAACGCCATGTATTACGATCCGGTGACCGAACAGATCGTCGATTATGTGGACGGGCAGGCGGATCTCGAAAAAAAAATCCTCCGCGCGGTGGGCGATCCGGCGGCGCGTTTTGCCGAGGATAAATTACGCATGTTGCGAGCCATCCGCTTCGCCACCACGTTTGAATTTGCAATCGACGGCCCCACTTGGGAGGCCATCCAAGACAATGCCTCGGGCATCCAGCAGGTCAGTGCCGAGCGGATTCGCGACGAATTGGTAAAAACTTTCCGCTCACCGCACCGAGCGCGCGGCCTCGATTTGCTGGATGCCAGCGGCCTCCTGGCACCCATTCTTCCCGAGATGGCAGCTCTCCATGGCTGCGAACAACCACCTCAATTTCATCCTGAAGGCGATGTTTTTATTCACACCCGCCTGATGCTCAATCTGCTCCCGCCCGAGGTGCCCGATTCTGTGTTTCTCTCCGTGCTTTTGCACGACATCGGCAAACCAGCCACCTGGACCTGCGATCCTGCCGAAGATCGGATTCGCTTCAACGGACACGACGCCGTGGGAGCGGGAATGACCCGCGAAGTGATGATGCGACTGCGTTTTTCCAACGAAGAAATTGAACGGGTGGTCGAGGCGGTGGCCAATCACATGATTTTCAAGGATGTGACCAAAATGCGTGTCGCCAAGCTCAAACGATTCATGGCCCGGCCTTTTTTTGACCGCGAGATCGAACTCCATCGAGTGGATTGCCTGGGCAGTCACGGCGATCTCGGTAACATCGCTTTTTTGGAGCAAAAAGCCGCTGAATTTGCCAGCGAACCCTTGATTCCCCCACCCCTGATCACGGGGCGCGATCTCATCGGCCTCGGCCTCAAACCCGGGCCGCGATTTAAGGAAATCCTCGATCATGTGGAGACGGCACAATTAGAAAACCGCATTTCCACGCCAGAGGAAGCACTCTCCCTGGCGCAGGATTTTCTTACTTACTAACGCTTCTTTTTCTTGCAGAAAACCTTCCTTCGCATTCAATGGGCGTCGCTATGTCCTGGATCGTCACCCTTTTTCTCGCCGTCTTCGTCTCCGTAGGCCTCTACTTTATTGGCAAAGGCATCCATGATATCGCTCTCGCCCGACAAAGCAGTTCCTGGCCACAAGCACCGGCACTCATCCTCGAATCGAAAGTTACCACCTCGCGAAGCAGCAAAGGCGGCAGAAGCTACAAAGCGGCAATCCGCTATACCTATGTCGTAAACGGAACACCCCTTACCTCCTCCAAGATCTTCTTTGGCGACGGCATCTCTGCCGGTAGCGCCTACGCAAACGCCATCGCGAAGCGTCATCCTGATGGTGCCCAAACCATCGCTTATCATCATCCCGAGCGTCCCGCCTTGGCGGTGCTCGAACCCGGACTCACGAAACGCTCTTTCATCACCGCCGCCTTTGGATTCATATTTTTTGCAATTGGCAGCGGCTTCGGCTTGCTTTACTGGCTCACGCACTGAGCAATCTTTTCCCCACCTTTTTTTCGCACACTATGAAAATCCTCATGGCCGCCAGTGAAATGTCTTCCCTAGCCCGCACGGGAGGTCTCGGCGACGTTCTCGATGCCCTGCCCGCCGCCATTCACGAGGCGGGTCACGATGTAAGCGTCGTTCTGCCCCTTTACCGTGCCATTCGCGAAAACACCTCTTTGCACCTCCGCGAAACCGGCGTTCATTTTCCGGTGCAGGTCGGCGAAAAAATCGTCGAAGCTGGCGTGGTCGAAACCGTCACCACCCGTGGCGTGCAGGTTTTCCTCATTCGCCGTGATGAATACTTCGACCGCTCCACGATTTACGGTGTGGATGGTCGCGCTTATGAAGATAACGCCGAACGCTTCATTTTTTTCTCCAAAGCCGTCGTCGAACTGGCCCGCCGCATGCAACCCGTGGCCGACATCCTTCACGTGCACGACTGGCAGACCGCTCTCATCCCGGTGCTCGTGAAAGATTGGGCACTCCCCTTTCGCACCGTTCTCACCATTCACAACCTCGCCTATCAAGGCAGTTTCTGGCCCTACGATTTCCGCTTCACCAACCTTCCCGGACATTATTTTTCCGCCCAGGGTGTTGAATTTTTTGGCAATCTCAATCTGCTTAAAAGCGGCATCCTTTTTGCCGATGCCGTCACCACTGTGAGCGAACCTTACCTTCGCGAAATCCAAACCCCCGAATACGGATGCGGACTCGAAAATGTCATCCACGAGCAACACGCCAAATTCACCGGCATTCTGAATGGCGCAGATTATGCAATCTGGAATCCCGCCACCGATCCTCTCCTTCCACAAAAATATGATCGCGCGTCCCTTGCTCTTAAACGCGCCAACCGCGACGCCCTGCTTCAGGAACTGAATCTTGCCCCCCAGCCCACCGGTCCTGTCATCGGCATTGTCACCCGTCTGGCCGAACAAAAAGGCTTCGACATTCTCCTTCCCGTGCTCGACCGCCTGCTCTCCGACGACGTGCGCGTCATCATTCTCGGCGAAGGCGATCTAACCTACGAGACCGAGTTATGCCATCACACCCTCAAACACCGCCATCGTCTTGCCTTTCGCCAGACTTTTGATGACCGTCTCGCCCATCTCATCGAGGCCGGCTCCGACCTCACCCTCATTCCCTCGCGCTTCGAACCCTGCGGACTCACTGCCATTTACAGCCTTAAATATGGCACGCTCCCAGTCGCCCGCGCCGTTGGCGGTCTCACCCAGATCATCCGCGATTACGATCCCGGCAAGGACGATGGCTGGGGCTTTCTTTTTCATTATTACACCTCCGACGCCCTCTGGGATGCGATTAAACGCGCCCGCGCACTTTTTGCCCAACCCAATGTGTGGCAAAAAATCGTTCAACGCGCCATGACCCGTGATTTTTCCTGGACTACTTCCGCCGCCGCCTATTCCGCTCTTTACCAAAAACTCGTCCCCAGCGAATCGGCTGCTACTCCCCCAGCACCGAAACGCTGATCATGCGCCGTTGGCCCGCCCGGCGATGTTCAAACACAAAAATACCCTGCCACGTGCCCAAGGTCATCTTCCCGGCAATGATCGGCACCGACTCCGAAGTGCGCGTCAGCACCATGCGCAAATGACTCGGCATGTCATCCTCGCCCTCGAAAATATGGGTAAACCACGGTGAATTCTCCGGCACCAAACGCTCGAAAAAAGCGTGTAAATCCACCCGCGCCGAGCGGTCCGCATTTTCATAAATAATGAGACTCGCCGAGGTATGCTGGATAAATACCGTCACCAGCCCGTTCTCCACTCCCGCAGCCCGCACCACGCGCGCCACCTGCCCGGTGATTTCGTAAGTGCCCTTGCCAGCCGTTTGCACAGCAAAAGTATCGCTAAAAGTCTTCATTCCGTGATGACAACTAACCTAAAAATCCTTTCTGGGAAAGCAGACAACCCGTTACAAACCGGTTTACTCCACGCATCGCGGTATTTTCCAGTTGTCAGACTTCCCAATTGCAGGCTTAATTCCCTTCGTGCGCCTACTTTTCGTTTTTTCATTATTCCTACTTGTCCCCGGCCTCGCCCTGGGACAATCCGATTTCCGACTTTCACCCTCCTCGGCCATGCCTCGCCTGGAGGATGCGATTATTCCGTTGCCCGAGCCTTTTGGTAATCTGGTCGTGCGCGACACTCTCGATGGCACTCCCCCAACCCTGCCCAAGAACGAGGAAGTGCTCAAACAAACCGTGAACGACCTTAAAACCCGTCAATTTGCCAACTCCCTCCCCAGGCTGGAGTATCTGCAAAAACAACGACCGGGTGAACCCGATCTGCTCATTTTGCGCGGCTGCATCTACGCCGATTCGGGCAAACCCGAAGCCGCCGAGAAATTGTTTATCAAAGCCATCGAGATCGCCCCCTCGCATCCCTGGGCACGACTCAATCTGGCCGAAGCCCAGATGGCTCAGAAAAAATACCAGGAAGCCGAAAAAACTCTCACCATCCTGCGTCTCACCCGTCCCGAAAGCGAGGTCGTCCGCTTTAAACTTATTCTTTCTCAAGTTTTACAGAAAAAATTCACCGAAGCGGAACAGGAATTGCAAGGCATGAATCCCGAAGCCACCACCCCAGCCTCCTTTTTTGCCCAGGCCGCCATCGCCTTTGCCAAAGGGCAGACCGCCGGTGGCGAATCGGCCGTGGATCGGGCCGAAAATCTTTACAAAGAAAATCAAACCGGTTATTTCCGCACCGCTCTGGCCATTTACGGCTGGTTGCCTGCCAATCCCCAGTAATCCCCTCTCCCCAGTCCGAATTTTCCCATGAAAATATCGCTTCTGGATGGTGAATTCATCGTTCTCTCCGACCTCCACATCGGTCATCAAGCCTCCCGTTTGCAAGGCGTGGCACCTCTCGCCCCACTCATGGCCTGCGGTCGCACCCTCATTTTCAATGGCGACACCTTCGAGATGCGCAGCACCTCCGACCGCCTGCATTCCGCAGCCTGGGTAAGCGAACTCCAGGCGCTGTTGGAAAATTCCGGCACCCGCGGCATTTTCATCTCCGGTAATCACGACCCGATCATTAGCGAGACCAATCATTTGGAATGCGCGGAAACTGGCACCCTGATCACCCACGGCGATGTTCTTTTTGACAATGTGGCGCCCTGGAGCACGAACGCCTCGCGTTACGCCTCGGCGCATCAACGCGAACTCGCCGGGTTGAAGCCCGAGGAAAAAAGCGATCTCGCCACCCGCCTCGCTGCCCTGCGCAGAGCCACCTGTAGCTACGATATTTCGCATGTCCCGGCCCGCCCCGGTCTGGTGGGAGCGATGGTGCATTTCCTCGAAACCATTTGGCCGCCCTGGCGTCCTCTGCGGATTTTGCAAAGCTGGGCCGAAATACCATCACGCGCCTGGGAATTTTCCCAAACCTGGCGGCCCGGCACCCGCACGCTAATTATTGGCCACTCGCATCTCGGCGGCGTCTGGCATCGCAATGCACTCACCGTAATCAATACCGGCACCTCCATGGTTGGGTTCCGCCCCCGCGCCGTGCGCATCGCGCAAGGCGTTATCACCCTGCACCGCCTCATTTTAAAAAACGGCGGCTTCGATCTGGGCGCACCGATCAAAACCCTCCCTTTCACCAATAATCAAGGGATCGCGGAGGTCACCAAAAACGCCAGTCCACACGTCGTGACAAAATAACCTGCCGGACAGCACCCCTTTTTGCCCTCCGATGGCAGAAATCTGCAACTTTCCCCAAAAAAGTCCCTTGCACATTTATCATTTCTCGCCATTATAAAATTTCGCGATGCGGGCGTAGCTCAGTGGTAGAGCACTTCCTTGCCAAGGAAGACGTCGAGAGTTCGAATCTCTTCGCCCGCTCCATTTCTTTTTTTGTCGCGCAACAAAATTCCTGCTAAAGTCGCTCTCACATTATGAGCTTGGACCGTCTCCGCCAGATTTTGGCCACCAAAGAAGAAGAAATCCGCCGCCTTCTCCCTCGTCGCGATCTTCTTCGCGCTGCCGCCCTGCAACGCAACGATTTTCGTCCCTTCGCCGCCGCCGTCCACCGGGGCGATGACGCCCTGGGCCTTATCGCCGAAGTTAAAAAAGCCTCCCCCACCGCCGGGGTCATTGTCGAGGATTTCGATCCGGTCCGCATCGCCCGCGCTTACGAAAGTGCCGGTGCCCACGCACTTTCCATTCTCACCGATGAACAGTATTTTCAGGGATCGTTAAAAACTCTTGTCGATATTCGAGCCGAAGTTTCCCTGCCCGTTTTAAGAAAAGATTTCATCCTCAACGAAGTGCAAATTTATGAAGCCTCGGTGGCCGGAGCCGACGCCGTCCTGCTCATCGTGGCGGCTCTCAACCAGGAGGATCTTCTGCATTTGCTCTCTGTCGCCGAGCAATGCCAGCTCGATGTGCTGGTCGAAGTGCATGATGAAGAAGAACTCGAACGCGCCCTCGACACCCCGGCCACACTCATCGGAATTAACAATCGCAACTTGCGCACTTTCGCGGTCGATCTCGCCACCACCGAACGACTGAGCGAGGAAGTGCCCGATCACATCACTTTGATCAGCGAAAGCGGCATTAAAACCAATGCCGACGCACGACGCGTCTTCAAAGCCGGGGTCAACGGTTTGCTGGTCGGCGAAACCCTCATGCGTGCTCACGACATTCATACCACCGTTGCGGAGTTGCTGGCGCTGGACATCGCGGCGCAGGATTGAATCTTCATCCCCAACCATTCCTAAAAAAACCCGCACCCAGCTTTGGCGGGATGCATCTGGAAAGTTCCGCAGGATTGTTGCGCAATTGTCACATTTTTAAGCTTGCCGGTTCTCCCGCCACTTACCTACGGTTCCAGCAATGCCCCTTTATTCCGCATGAGCGAATCCATTATTGTCGTCGATGACGAGGAAGATGTATCGGATCTAATCGCATTTCACCTGCGCAAGGCCAAATACGAGGTCTCCACCGTCTCCGATGGCGCCGAAGCATTGACCCGCGTTCGGGAAGAACTACCCTCCCTCGTGGTCCTCGATCTCATGCTTCCAGGGATCTCCGGCCTCGAAATCTGTCGCATTCTCAAAAGCAACGCCAAAACTGCCCGCATCCCTATCATTATGCTCACCGCCAAAGCCGCCGAAGTGGACCGCATCGTCGGCTTCGAACTGGGGGCCGACGATTACGTGGTCAAACCCTTTAGCCCCCGCGAATTCGTTCTCCGTGTCAACGCCGTCATTCGTCGCAACGCCTCACCCGATGTGCCCGACCGCCTCACCGTGGGCGAAATCGTGGTGGATCGCACCAAACACACAGTCTCCCTCCTTGGAAAACAGGTGGAATGCACCGCCACCGAATATCGCCTGCTTGCCATCCTCATCGAACGGCGGGGACGCGTGCAAAGCCGCGACCGTTTATTAAGCGATGTCTGGGGCTACGAAGCCGCCATCGACACCCGCACCGTCGATACTCACATGCGACGTTTGCGCGAAAAACTGGGCACCCACGGCGCTTATCTGGAGACCGTGCGCGGTTTTGGCTATCGCATTGGCGAAGAATTGCCAAAAATTTAACCGCTTTTTTTCCCTTTTATCTTTTTGTCACACGATTGTAACAATTCAGATGTTTAGCTCATGCAGCTAAACCGCCAGTTTATGGCGCATTTATCACCAACTCTAATCTATGAAAAAACGTATTCTCTCCCGCCTCTGCTGTCTTTTTGCTGCCCTCCTACCTGTTTCCCAAGCCATCGCCGCCCCGGTGCAGGTCGATCCCGCCATCCCCGCTTACACCCAGGTAAGCGGCATTTCGGGTAATCTTAACTCCGTCGGCTCCGATACCCTCAACAACCTGATGGCTCTCTGGGCCGAGGGTTTCCGCAAAGAATACCCCAACGTAAACATTCAAATCGAAGGCAAAGGCTCCTCCACCGCCCCTCCCGCCCTCATCGCAGGCACTTCCCAACTCGGCCCCATGAGCCGGGAAATGAAAAACTCCGAAATCGATGAATTCGAGAAAAAATTCGGCTACAAACCCACTGCCATCCGTGTCGCCATCGATGCCCTGGCGATCTTCGTGAACAAGGACAACCCAATCGAAGGCTTGACACTTACGCAAGTCGATGGCGCCTTTTCCTCCACCCGCAAAAGCGGTGGGCCCGACATCGCCACCTGGGGCCAGCTCGGTCTCAAAGGCGAATGGGAAAATCGCCCGATTTCTCTTTTTGGCCGCAACAGCGCCTCGGGCACCTACGGCTACTTTAAAGATCACGCCATCGGCAAGGGCGACCTCAAAAACACCGTCAAAGAGCAACCCGGCTCCTCGGGAGTCATTCAAGGCATTACGAGCGACATCGGAGGCATCGGTTACTCTGGCATCGGCTACATCACTTCGGGCGTGCGTGCCGTGCCGCTTGCCCTGGCGCCCGGCAAATTTATCGAGGCCAATTATGAAAACTGCCTTACTGGCGATTACCCTCTGGCCCGTTTCCTTTACGTTTACATCAACCACAAACCGGGCACTCCCCTGGAACCCCTCACCACGGAATTTCTCAAATACGTTCTCTCCAAAGCTGGCCAGGAAGTCGCCGTGAAAGATGGCTACTACCCGATCCCCAAGGATATCGTGGAAGAAATTCTTCAGACAGTGAATAAAAAGTAAGCACCGGTGCCTCCTGACCGGTAATCTGCCGACTGGTTTCATCTTTTAACGGGAACATGGAAAAAAATTCACAAGAATCAGTGCCGCAACGATTTATCGTTCAACCGTTAACTCTGTTTATTGACCGTTTGATGACTGGAATCATCAAAGTAGGTGGAGCACTTGTCATCACTGCCGTTCTCGGGATTTTCCTCTTTATCGTCCTCCAAATCGTTCCCCTTTTTCAATCCGCCAAGGTCTCTCCGCTCCCTCATGTGCAATTGCCCACCGGCGATTACACGGTGCTCGGAATCGACGAATGGGGCGCGCTCCCTTTTGTGCTGGAAACCAGCGGACGCCTTGTCACGGCCAATCTCAAAACTGGCACTCTGACCGAGATTCCATCCCCGTTCGACACCACCCAGGCTCTTACGGCGGTCAATTACAACGAACGCGAACAAAAACTCATCGTCGGCACGAACGACGGACGTTTCTCAATGGCGGATTTTGTTTACACGTCAACTGGCTCCGATCAGGATCGCACCGTAGTTCTAAACACCAAAGCCGAGCCTTTCCAACCCATCGGAGTGCCCGGTGTGCCTCTTCAATCGATTGGGTTCGGTGATACTGGCGACCGCAAATTAATCGCCGCCGTGCAGGATGTAAATGGTCAAAAAAAATTACATGTCATCACGATGGCCCGCAAACGCTCGCTCATGGGTGGCGGTAAAATGCAGGTTGAAAGCACCCAGGATTTAACCTCCAAACTGAGCGGTGAACCCATCCAGGTGCTCGTGCCCACCACGGCAGACAGTCTGCTGGTCTTGAATCGCGATGGCTCGGTGAATTATTTTTTCACCAATAACAACAACGAATTCGAACTGCGACAGACCTTTATTCCCTATGAAGGAGCACCCGATCCAAGTGTCACCGCCATGGGCTACATTCTCGGGGATGTCTCGGTCGTATTCGGTGGAGTGGATGGCGGCAATCGCATCTTCAGCCTTTTTATTCCCCCCGGCGACGAGCGACGCATCTTTGGTTTACGCCACGAATTTGCCAAATCTGGCAGCCCCTCCCGCTTTATCACGAGCAGCTTGCGGAGCAAAGCCTTTCTGACTTCATCGGATGACACGGCATCCTTGCGTTACATGACCACCGACAGTGTGCGCTGGGAGGAGAAACTGCCTTTTTCCCCGACCAGATCGATTATCAACGGCAAATACAGCCGGATGGTTTTTCTCGATAAAGAAAATCGTTTGCACCCTTACGACCTGCACGATCCGCATCCCGAGGCGGGTTGGAGTGCTTTTTTTAGCAAACTGTATTATGAAGGAGCGGCGGAGAAGAAATGGGCCTGGCAAAGCACGGGCGGCAGTGACGATTTCGAGCCCAAGTTATCATTGGTTCCGCTAATTTTTGGCACGCTCAAAGGGACGCTTTATGCCATGATTTTTTCAGTGCCGATTGCCTTGCTGGCCGCGCTTTACTGCTCGCAATTCATGGACCCAAAGTTTCGACAAGTCATCAAACCGATCATCGAGATCATGGCCTCACTGCCCTCGGTGGTGTTGGGATTTCTAGCCGCTTTGTTCATCGCTCCGCTGGTGGTCGATCGCGTGCCTTCGCTCATCCTCGTCATTGTGGGAGTGCCGCTGGTCTCGCTCGCCTTGGGCTGGTTTTGGAGTAGTCGCCCGATTACCATCCGCAAACATATCGCGCAAGGTTATGAAGTGTTTGCCTTTTTACCGGTATTGGTCGTTTTGGTGTTGTTGTTTTGGAATTTGGGACCGGGCTTTGAGCGACTGGCTTTTACCACCGTGGATGCGAATGGAACTGCGGTGGCCGATTTCCGGGTCTGGTGGCCCAAAACCATGGGGGCGCCTTTTCAGCAAAGCAACTCGCTGGTGGTGGGTTTTGTAATGGGTTTTGCAGTCATCCCGATCATTTTCACCATCGCTGACGACGCTTTTTCCAATGTCCCGCTGGCCTTGCGCACGGCCTCGCTGGCCTGCGGAGCGAGTCGCTGGCAGACTGCCACGCGCGTGGTTCTGCCCACTGCCTCGGCTGGTATTTTTTCCGCAATTATGATCGGTCTGGGACGCGCCGTGGGCGAGACCATGATTGTCGTGATGGCGACCGGCAACACCGCCGTGATGGAATGGAATATATTCTCCGGAATGCGCACGCTTTCGGCCAATATCGCGGTCGAATTGCCCGAGGCACCGCAATTCAGCACCTTGTATCGCACCTTGTTTTTGGGGGCACTCTGCCTGTTTATCCTCACCTTTATGGTCAACACCATCGCCGAAATCTTGCGTCAGCATCTGCGGGAAAAATATAAAACAATCTGATCCATGCACGCGCCCGGCAAAGAATTTCAAGACCTGCTCCGAGTCCGCAGCTCACCCGGCGAGCCTTTCGTCTGGCTCACCGCAATGGGCCTGGCCGCCGGGATTCTCATGGTCGTGAGCCTGCTTTGTGTAATTGTGGCCAATGGAGTGCCCGTTTTCTGGCCCGACCGGGTGATGAGCGCAGAAATAAAAGAGGGTGCCGCCAGTCCCATCCCAAACAGCCGCCGCATCGTGGGCGAGATCGCCCAGGAACGAACGAAATCGGTCCAGGTGCTCAATGCCGAAGGTCAGGCTGCCTCCGACCAAAAAGAATTGCAGTTTTTCGTCGGCAACAAAGATATTTACGGATTCAGCTTTGTCTATATTGACGCTGGAACGATCATTTCCATGGAGCAACCGGCGGATTTGCTCTTTTTGGAGCGCACCGAATATGGCGACGCTTTTGGCACCCCGCTGGCATTGCTTCTGGCCGATGGCAAACGGATCGAAAACGATGCCGCAGATTTTGTCACCCGTTTGCAAGCTCTCATTGCCGAGGGCAACGCTTTGCGGAAAAAAATCGGAAAAATCGAAAAAAAAGAGATCGGAAAAATCAACGCCCGCCTCACAAAATTGCGTATTCATGGCAAGGACGCCCCCGATACCGCTGCGCAAATCAGTCGTCTCAACGCAGATTACGAAGTGCTGGCGAGCGAAGTGCGCGCCCTGCGCAAAAGCCAGAGCGACAATCAATTGGTGCTCCGCGCTCCCAATGACACGGAAAAAACCGAGCCCATCGGCAACATCATCGCCGCTTATTACCCCAATCAACTCGGGTTTTTCGAGCAACTGAAAATTTTCCTTCACAACATCTGGTCTTTCCTAAGCCTCGATCCGCGCGAAGCCAACACCGAGGGCGGGGTTTTCCCGGCGATTTTCGGCACATTCGTAATGACACTTTTAATGAGTGTCGCCGTGGTCCCTTTTGGAGTCGTTGCCGCAATTTATCTGCGCGAATACGCCAGCCAGGGTTTGTTTGTGCGTGCCGTGCGCATCGCCGTGAATAATCTTGCCGGGGTGCCTTCCATCGTTTTCGGAGTATTCGGGTTGGGATTTTTTGTCTATTTCGTTGGCGGCACGGTCGATCAACTTTTTTATGGAGATTATCTCCCGACACCGACTTTTGGCACCGGCGGCGTCCTCTGGTGCAGCCTTACCCTGGCCTTGATGACGGTGCCGGTGGTCATCGTGGCCACCGAGGAAGCCATCGCTTCCGTGCCCCGTGGAATCAAAGAGGGTTCGCTCGCCTGCGGAGCATCAAAATGGCAGACCATCCAACGCATCGTGCTGCCCGCTTCCTTGCCCGGCATTCTCACCGGCCTCATCCTCGCCATGGCTCGCGGCGCGGGCGAAGTGGCTCCGCTAATGCTCGTCGGTGTGGTCAAACTGGCTCCCAGCCTGCCGGTCGATGCTGTCGCGCCCTTCATCCATTTGGAACGCAAATTCATGCATCTCGGCTTCCATATTTACGATCTGGGATTTCAATCGCCCGATTCCGAGGCGGCCAAGCCCATGGTCTTCGCCACCACTCTGCTCCTTATCGGACTGGTCGTGATTTTAAACCTCGCTGGTATTCTCATCCGCGAACATTTGCGTCGCCGCTATTCCTCTGGAGCTTTCTAACACACTCACCGTTTTTCCCATGCCTGATTCGACTTCCACTCCGTTGCGTCCCGATTTTATAAAAATCGATCGTTTTTCCTTCTGGTATGGCGCCAAACAGGCTCTCTTCGATATCACCCTCCCGGTGCCTCAATGCGAAGTAACCGCTTTTATCGGACCCTCCGGCTGCGGTAAATCCACCCTTCTGCGCAATCTTAACCGCATGAACGACCTCATCGAAAGCATCCGCCACGAGGGCGACATCGAGGTCAACGGACACAGCATTTACGATCCCAACATCGAGGTCATTTCCCTGCGCAAACGCATCGGGATGGTTTTCCAAAAATCGAACCCCTTCCCAAAATCGATCTACGAAAACGTGGTCTATCCGCTGCGGGTCGCCGGACAAAACAACAAAACCATCCTCGACGAAACCGTGGAGCGCAGTCTGCGGGGAGCCGCTCTCTGGGACGAGGCCAAGGATCGCTTGCAGGAAAGCGCGCTTAGCCTTTCCGGTGGTCAGATGCAGCGACTTTGCATTGCCCGGGCAATAGCTAATCGACCCGAAATATTGTTAATGGACGAACCCTGCTCCGCGCTCGATCCCATCGCCACCGCGAAGGTGGAAGAGTTGATTTTTCAATTGAAAAAGGAATTCACCATCGTGATTGTTACCCATAACATGCAGCAGGCCACGCGTTGTTCCGATCACACGGCTTTTTTCTATCTAGGCAAACTCATCGAGCTGGCACCCACGGAGAAAATTTTCAGTAATCCCGGTCAAAAACAAACCGAGGATTATAGCTCGGGACGTTTTTGTTAGGAACGATAACCAAATCCATTCACGAAAGGGTTGCGTAAAACCGGTCGTCTCATGTCTTGGGGTCGGCGGCCATCCCGTCTGCCGAATCGGCATTCGAATCAATTCTTCCCGTAAGTATTCGTAAACGTCACGCCGAGTGCCTTGTGGATATTGGTTGACGTGGATTCTTTATAGATGTCGTAGCTCCGACAACTATGACATCTATGGACGGGTCACGCAGCCTGGCGTTGAACCTGTTTCCGCTCTTGGGCTCAGGCTTGCGGGGTGATGTCTTTGATCTGCCAGTTGGTCATCGTCGGCAAGCGCGTGAGCACGTCGCGCAGGGTGGCAACCGGGTCGATCTGCTGGCG
>JBBRFA010000084.1:0-16136 GCA_038225185.1 Chthoniobacterales bacterium | reverse complement strand
GCCAATGGGAGCAGCGGTAGAAGTGCGGCTGCGCGACGAGCCCTGGCTGGTCTGCAAACCGTGGTGCAAGCGCGTGAAATGCTGCATGGAGGAGAAAAGGCAGCGCAGATAGCGAAGAGAAGTGAGATTCTGGCGCTTTATCGGGTGTGGGTTTACGATCAGGGAATGGAGGGAGCGCCGGATGAGAAGGGGATCCCGGTGAAAAGAGGATTTACCGGGGAGGAAATCGCGGAGGTTCTGGCAAAAAAGGGGCGGTTAAGCCATTGGCAAATGTTGCGTTGCCGGGTGCGTTATTTCAGCGATGGAGCGGTGATTGGAAGCAAGGAATTTTTGAGGGAAATTTTCGAGAAGGAACGGCAACGGTTTGGCAAGAAGCGGGTAAATGCCTCGCATCCATTGCGCGGAGTCGATGCGGGAGAGTTGAGAAGCCTGCGGAATCTGCGGGTGAAACCAATTGGGTAGAAAAAGGGAAAACAAGCTGGCTGGGGGTAGTTCCACAAACTATTGCGGCATGGTAAGGTTTTTCATTTCCCTAATCTACCAGGTAAATTACGAATAATGGGCTGGGAGGTCTCCCTGGCGACTATAGTCGCGTTTTGCGGAACATTTTCCCCCTCGATTCGGTGGTTGTTGACGGTTTCACAGGTGCTCAATCCATCTTGCGAATAGTTGCAGGTTATTTTCAAGTATGGGTATAATATCCCCCACCATGCAGTGCCGCCCCACTTTATTTCTCAATCCACCTTCCTGGCAGGGCTTCAATGGCGGTGCCGGTTCGCGGTATCAGACCCGGCGCGAAGTCCGGTCCTTTTGGTATCCCACCTGGCTGGCCCAGCCCGCTGCCCTGGTCGATGGCTCCCGCCTTGTCGATGCCCCGGCGGACGATCTTTCGGTCGAGGATGTGCTGAAAATTGCCCGCGATTACGAAGCGGTCATCATTCACACCAGTTTTTCCACCCTTAAAGGCGACGGTTTGCTGGCCGAAGCTCTTAAAAACCAACGTCCCGACACCCAGATCGGCCTCGTTAGTGCGCAGGCCGCTGTTTTGCCGGAGGAAACCCTTTCCATTTCCGATACCGTCGATTGGGTGGGACACAAGGAATTCGATTACACCTGTCTCGAAGTCGCCCTGGGCAAACCGCTCCCCGGGATCGCCGGTCTCTCCTGGCGGCGTGAAGGAAAAATCGTATACAACCCCTCCCGCCCACTTATTCACGACTTCGACGCCCTGCCCAGCGTGATGGATGTCTATCGCCGCGATCTTACTATCTCAAATTACGCCATCGGCTACCTTAAACATCCCTCTATCTCCCATTACACGGGACGCGGTTGCCCGGCGCAATGCACTTTTTGCCTCTGGCCCCAAACCGTCGGAGGTCATTCTTATCGTGCCAAAACACCGGCGGCCGTGGGACGCGAAATGGCTCACGCGAAAGCTCTTTTCCCCGAGGTAAAAGAGTTTTTCTTCGACGACGACACTTTCACCGCTCATGCGCCGCGCGCCCGCGAAATTGCCAGGGAAATGGGGCGTCTCGGCATTACCTGGAGCTGCAATGCCCGCGCCAACGTTAACTACGAGACTCTCAAAACCCTGCGCGACAATGGGCTGCGCCTTTTACTTGTCGGCTACGAAAGCGGCGATCAACGCATCCTTGATAACATCAAAAAGGGGGTCAGCGTCGAACAAGCCCGTAAATTCACCAAAGATTGCCACGAACTTGGCATTACCATTCACGGCACCTTCATTCTCGGGTTGCCTGGCGAATCGCGCGACACCATCCGCCACACCATGGAATACGCCCGTCAACTCGACTTGTTTTCCATTCAGGTAAGCCTCGCCGCACCGTATCCCGGCACCGAACTTTATCGTCAGGCGCTGACAAACGACTGGATCCAACCTGGCGCTCTGGTCAACGAAAACGGACTACAAATGGCCGCCTTTGAATACGCCAACCTTAGTCGCGAGGAGATTTTTTCTTCCGTGGAAAAATTCTACAAAAGCTATTACTTCCGCTGGCGTCCGATCAGTCGCATCGTCAAAACCATGTTGCAGAATCGGGAAGTGATGAAACGTCGTCTGCGCGAGGGCGCGGAGTTTTTCCGATTCTTCCAGCTTCGCGAAGCCCACTAAGCACCGATGGCCGCCCGTTCCCGCAGTGCCAGTCTATTAGTCGCCGCCGGCATCCTCCTGAGTCGTATCGCGGGGTTGGTGCGGCAGCGTGTATTTGCCCATTACTTTGGTCAATCCGCCGCCGCCGATGCCTTCAATGCCGCTTTTCGCATTCCTAATTTTCTCCAAAATCTTTTTGGTGAAGGGGTGCTTAGCGCTTCGTTTATTCCGGTGTATTCCCGTTTGCTGGCGCAAGGTGATGAAAAACAGGCGGGAAAAGTCGCCGGGGCGATTGTCTCGCTTCTTTTTCTCATTGTGAGTGGATTCGTGCTTGGAGGTTTGATGCTAACCCCCTGGCTGGTGCAGGTGATCGCACCGGGCTTCTCCGGCGAACGTCGCGAACTAACCATCTCCCTGGTGCAAATCCTTTTTCCCGGCGCCGGATTACTGGTCCTTTCCGCCTGGTGTCTCGGGGTGCTAAACAGCCACCGGAAATTCTTTCTTTCCTATGCCGCGCCCGTTTTGTGGAACGCGATCATGATCGGTGCGATGGTTTTGCTGGGACGATCCTCCACCCAGGAATCGCTTGCGATTTCGCTTGCCTGGGCATCGGTCATCGGGAGTGGGGCGCAATTTCTCATTCAACTTCCCTTCGTGCTGCGGTTGGTGCGCCACCTCAAGCTGTTCGGCGGCTGGCGCGAAAGTTCCACCGGCACTGTGCTGAAAAATTTTGTCCCGGTATTTTTCGGTCGCGGCGTTGTCCAGATCAGCGCTTTTATCGATTCGATGCTGGCTAGTTTCCTCCCTCTCGGGGGGGTTGCGGCGATTAGCTATGCCCAGGTGATTTATACTTTGCCGGTGAGTCTGTTTGGCATGGCGGTCTCCGCTGCGGAACTCCCCGAAATGTCCTCCGCCCTCGGCAACGCGGAGGAGGTGGCCGCGAAACTTCGCGAACGTCTCGTGCGCGGACTCCGCAAAATCGCCCTGATGATCGTGCCTTCGACGATTGCCTTCCTAGCCTTGGGCGATGTGCTGGCCGCGGCGCTTTATCAGACTGGTAAATTTACTGCCGAAGACGGACGTTACGTCTGGCTGATTCTCGCTGGTTCCAGCGTCGGGTTGCTGGCCTCCACTTTGGGCCGGCTTTATTCCTCGGCCTGGTATGCGTTGGGCGATACGCGGAGGCCTTTTTATTTTTCCTGTCTGCGAGTCGTTATCTCGACGGCAATCGGTTTTTTCGGCGTAAAATATGGTCCGCAATGGCTCGGGGTGGAAGCCCGCTACGGTGTGCTTGGCATTACTCTCGGTGCTGCCATCGGGGCGTGGCTGGAATATAGCCTGCTCAAAAACAGCATGCAAAAAAAGATCGGATTAATCGATGTGCCTGGATCGTTTTTTGGCAGATTGTTTGGAGCCGCCATTTTCGCGGGACTGGCGGGAGTTCTCGTTCACAATTCGCTGCCGGGAGAATGGCATCCCGTGCTTCGTGCGGCAATTATCCTCCCACTTTTTGGCGGAATTTATTTTTTCGTTGCGACACTATTTCGCGTCCCGGAAGCGCGCGCTTTGCTGGTGCGCGGGAAGATTTTACGTTCATGATGACACGCGACCCGCTCATCCTTGCCCTGGAGACTTCCTGCGATGAAACCGCTGCGGCGATATACTCTCCCGGACGCGGCATTTTGGCCTCGCAAATTGCCTCGCAAATCGCGCTGCATCGTCCTTATGGCGGGGTCGTGCCCGAGGTAGCTTCGCGCAGCCATTTGGAAGTCGTCGAAAATCTGATTCGCGCCACTTTGGAAGAGGCGCGCCTCGGCATTTCGGAAATCGCCGCATTTGCCGCCACCTCGGGGCCGGGACTCGCTTCCTCTCTCTTGATTGGCGCATCCGTTGCCAAGGGGTTAGCCATCGGTGCGGGCAAGCCTTATCTTGCGATCAACCACATGGAAGGGCATTTGTTATCCCCCTTCCTGGAAGTGCCCGGCGGGGTGCAACCTAACATTGCGCTGGTGGTGAGTGGAGGTCATACTTTGCTCGTCGAAGTGCGCGGGGTGGGGGATTACGAATTGTTGGGGAGAACGGTCGATGACGCCGCGGGCGAAGCGTTCGATAAAGTGGCGAAAATGTTAGGGCTACCCTATCCTGGCGGCCCCGAAATAGACCGGGTGGCGCGGGGTGGCGACCGGGCGCGTTTCGATTTTCCACGGTCGATGCTTAGGAGCGGCGATTTTCAATTTAGTTTTAGCGGATTAAAAACCTCGGTGCGTTATTTATTGCCGCAACTTAAGGAAAGTGATCTGGCTGATGTCTGCGCCTCGTTTCAGGAGGCGGTGGTGGAGGTGCTAACTAAAAAAACCCTTGCCGCAGTGGCGGCACGCGGTTATCGAAGGGCAACTTTAAGCGGCGGGGTGGCAGGGAACTCCCGTTTGCGCGAATCGTTGACCCAGGCGTGCGCAAAATCCGGGGTGGAACTGTTCGTTGCCCAGGGAAAATACTGCACTGATAATGCGGGGATGATCGCTCATGTCGCCTCCTATCGTTTGCAACGGGGATTGATCACTGATCTCGACGAGGAGATCGCCCCCAACCTGGGTCTCGACTGGCTTCAGCACCCAGCCGGTTAGGAGTCGGAAACAATTTTTAAAAGGGTGGTCGTGTTGGCTCGTCGATGATGCGGCGGTGATCGTTGAGCGGCGTGCGGAAGGGGGCGGCGTCGGGCGTGGGGAGGGGTGTGGGCGAGGGAGCGGGGGCAGGTGTGGGAGCGGGAACGGGTGGCGGCGCAACGGTGGTTTCCTTTGTCGTGGAGGTGGGGCCGAGGTTGAGCCGTTTTAAGTTGATGGCCAGATAACCGATGATGAGGACGAGGACGACGACCAACAAAAAACCGACGATGGATTTGAAGGTGAGTTCCCTCGGTTGACCGGATGAACTGCGTCTGCGACGGACGGTGCGGAAGTCGCGTTCGTCGTGGTGATCGTTATTGAGGTATTGGTAGTTTTCGACGCTGATGCGGGCAGGGGTGGCCAGGTTGGCGAGATCTTCCTTGAGGTCGAGGTCGAGGTGGCGGGCGTAAAGCGAAAGGAAATTACGGGCGTGGGTGATGCTGGGGAATTGGGTGTAGTCGTCGTCTTCCAGCGCACGGAGGAGGGTGGCGCGAATTTTAATGACTTTGGTAACGTCTTCGTGAGTAAGACCGCGGGCGATGCGGGCTTCGGTAAGACGTTTTCCGGCGGTATAAGACATCTGATTAATAAAGGTGAATGGCGCACCACTCTACACGAGGGAATCGAGATCGACTAATATTTCGCGTGGCTTGGCGCCTTCGCCGGGGCCGAGGATGCCGCGATCTTCCAAAATATCGACGATGCGTGCTGCGCGGGTGTAGCCGAGGCGGAGACGACGTTGCAGCAAGGAGGTGGATGCTTTTTTTTCCTGGCGAATGATTTCGAGACATTTCTGGACAAGTTCCTCGTCTTCCTCGCTAATTTCCTCTTCCTCGTCATCTCCTTTTTCGATTTTGCGTTGGACAGCGTCGTCGAAGGAGGCGGGAGCCTGGGCGGAGACAAAATCGACGAGACGCTGGATCTCGTCGTCGGTGACAAGCACACCTTGGGAACGAACGAGGCGCGAGGAACTGGGGGGCATGTAAAGCATATCGCCCTGGCCGAGGAGACGTTCCGCCCCTTTTTCGTCAAGGATAATGCGGCTGTCGAGACCGCTGGCCACCTGGAAGGCAATGCGGCTGGGGACGTTGGCTTTAATGACGCCAGTGATGACGTCGGCGCGCGGCGTCTGGGTGGCAATGATCATGTGAATGCCAGCGGCGCGAGCTTTTTGGGTGATGCGTGCGATGGCGCTTTCCACGTCGGCGGGAGCGGTTTGCATGAGGTCGGCCAGTTCATCGACGATGACGACGATGTAGGGGAGACGATCCGGAATGATAAGATCGTCGTCGCGGGCGACGGACATTTTGGGGAGTTCGGGTTGGGGGAGGGCGGCGTTTTCGAGGATGGCGTCGGAGATGAAGTCGCTGTCGGCGAGGGGGTTGTCCTCGGCGGAAGAAGTCTTATGGGACTCAGGGGTTTGATCTTCCTCGGCAGCGCGTTCGGCGTCGAGCTCGGCTTGGGATTTGGGGAGCGGACGCGCGTTGAAGCTGGCGATGTTGCGGACGCCGAGTTTGGCGAACATCTGGTAACGGTTTTCCATTTCGTTAATGACCCAACGCAGGGCGAGGAGGACTTTTTTGGGATCGGTGACGACCGGGACGACGAGGTGGGGCAGGGTGTTGTAAATTTGCATTTCGACCACTTTGGGGTCGATCATGATGAAGCGGAGTTCGTCGGGGGTGAATCGGTAAAGTATGCTTGCGATGACGGCGTTAATGCAGACGCTTTTGCCGGAGCCGGTGGTGCCGGCGACGAGGCAGTGGGGCATGGCGGCGAGATCGGCGATGATGGTTTTGCCGTAAACGTCTTTGCCGAGGGCGATGGGGATGCGGGCCTTGGTGTTTTGCCAGTCTTCGGATTCGAGGATTTCGCGCAGGGTGACTTTGACTTTTTTGGAATTGGCAATTTCGATGCCGACGGTGTCTTTGCCGGGGATGGGGGCGAGAATATTGATGCGTTCGGCACGGGTGGCCCGCTGGATGTCGGCTTCGAGGCTGGCAATACGGTCCACGCGAACGCCGCGGGCGGGATAGACTTCGTAACGGGTGATGGTGGGCCCTTTGGTGATGTCGCCCGGGCTGGCGGCGATGCCGAAATGGGCCAGAGTCTCAATGAGGGTGGCCTGGATGGCGAGGAGTTCGTCGTGATTGGCTTCGCTGTGACCGGTAAGATCCATGGCATCGAGGAGATCGACCTCGGGTTTTTCGTAGCCGGCGAAAGCGCCTGCCTCGGCTTGAAGCATTTCGTGAGCTTCTTTTCCGGGCTTGGGTTTCAGCTTGGGCTTGGGAGCGGCGGGGAGGGGGACTGAGGTGTCGGTGACCTTGGGTGGCGGACGAAAAGGGGTAGCATCGGAGTCGGGGAAGGATGGATTGGAGAGGCTGGCAGAGGGTGTGGTGACTATGCCTTTGCGGCGGAGATCGCGTTCGAGGCGGCGTTGTTCTTTTTCGAGACGGCGGAGTTCGGTGTCGTGGCGTTCTCCTTCGGAAGCATGGGCGAGGCGGCGTTGTTCGAGGGCGTCGAATACGCGAAGGAAGGTGTTTTTTATCCAGCCAATACTGACGATGAGCAGATGGATGGGGCGGATGCCGGTGGCGAGAACGAGAGAGATGAGATAGATGCCACCCACCAGGAGGGCGGAACCGGGAGTGCCGAGCCATTTTTCGAGAAAGAGCTTGCCGAGATGGTGACCGAGGGTGCCGCCGGGACCGTCGTTATTGAATTCGCGGGACCAACTTTGCAGGAACCACGGTTGGATGGCGGCGAGACAGGAACCGCTGATGATGAAAGCGATAATCCAGGGGAGGCGCCGGGAAAGTGGGGAGCCGATGACGAGTTTGACGCCTCCGTAACCAAGGAGAAGAGCGGCTACGAGATAGGAGGCTGCGCCGATGCAGAGGTAGCTGAACCCGGCGATGACGGCACCGATGGGGCCGATGAAATTTTGTGCGGGATCGTTGGGAGAGGAGGTGGTGCCGAAGGGAGCCCAGGTGGGTACGTCGCGGGGAGTGTAGGAGACCAGAGCCATGAAATAGGCGACGCCAAGAACGATGAGGGTAAGGCCTACGACTTCGTTCCAGTGGTTTGGGCGGTTGTTTTTCGCGGTGGGTTTCGTGGTGGACGGCATGGGCGGAGACGAGTGTAGCCTTTTCCTGTGGGCGTTCAACAGCGGAATCGGGAATGACTTTTGGAGATCGGATTAAGAAACTTTGGGCTTTTATTTTAAAGAAACTTCTGGTGTAGATATGCAGATGGATGCGTTTGAGACATTTTCCAAGGAGCAGGAGATCTGGGCGGCGCGTCTGGCTGCCCAATTGAAGTTGGTGCAAAGTGATTTTGGTGAATCGGAACCGCAGCAACGTGTCCTGGCATTGGGGGAGGAGGTGGATCGACATTTAAGGACGGTATCCCCGGATCAACGGGCTTCGAATTTAAGAGCGTTGGCGGTGCATTTTCCCGCAGGAGAAGGTAGCCGGGTTGCCACGGGGCCGGCGACGACCGCGATTGTGGACGAATCTCCCGAGGCACTGGTGGAGAGACTGGTTCACGCAGCTCCATTGTTGACGCCGCGTAAACTCCAGGAATTGGGTGCAAAACTCCAGGCGGCGGGTTTTTTGGAGGTAAAAACGACGACTTTGCTGGATGCGCCGCCCGAAGAGTTGCTCAAGCGATTTCCGATGGAGCCGGGAGTGCCCGTCGATTTGCAGCGGGTCTATCGGCTTTTGGCGACGATGGCGGATTTTGTGATCAGCATGGATCAATTGGTCTGGCAAATCTGGCGCAGCATCAGCCCGAGGTCCCGCATACGCAAGGATGTGTCTCCAACGGGTGATTTTCGAGCGATGGGGGCGCGTTATTTGTCGGGCGACAAAGAGGTGGCAATCGGGCAGATCAGCGGAATTATAGACCGGCTGCGGCAGTTGATCGCTGGTATCATTGCGGGAATCGGACCGGCTGGGCGCGGATTTTCGAGAAAACATCTGGCGAAGTTTTCGCCCGAAGCCATCAAGGAAGTGGCAGGCTTGGAGGCGGGTTTCATGGTCGGAATCGAGCAAAAATGCTGGCGCAAGTATTCTGAACTGGCCAAAGAATTATCCGAAGATATGATCGAATCAGAAATCCTCGAAGCTCTCGGTCGTTATGCCGAAGATTTGATGAAAGGCACTTCCAACACCCCCGAAACTTAGTCGTCCCACATTTTTTTATTATGTCTGTCCAGATTCATTGGCACGAAGGTCTTTTTCTCCAACCGCATCATCTGCAGAGAATGCAGAAGAATATTTTTGATCTTGTCGCAGAAAATCGTCGTCTCCAACAGCCCTATCCCTATGGAATCATTGAGAGCAAGCTGTCGCGCGATGAACTGGAAAATCTGCGGATCCGATTCACTCGTTTGCGCGCGGTGATGCCCAGTGGCCTGGAGGTGGATTTCCCTCGCAACGCGGAATTGCCTTCAATCGATATCAAGCAAGCTTTTGCAAGCAATCCCAAGGGATTTACCGTTTACCTGGGCGTGCCGACCTGGTTCGATTCGCGAGCCAACACTCTGGACCTTGGGCGCGGCGCTGATGCACGAGCGAAGTTAATCTATCGAGTAAGCGAAATCGAGGCAACGGACGAAAACACTGGGGAAAATCCCAAGCCGTTGCTTCAGCGAATGATCAATGCGCGAATTTTTTTGGAAAACGAGGATCGATCGGACATGGAGTTTTTGCCTTTGCTGCGGGTTACGCGGGCATTGGACGAGGAGACTAGTCTGCCGAGGCAGGATCCCGAGTTTGTCCCGCCCTGCCTGGTGGTCGAGGCATCGCCCACGCTGCGGGAACTTATTCGCGATCTAACGAATCAAATCGAAGCAAGTCGCAAAGAGCTGGTCGTGCAAGTGGGTCGGGGAGGATTTAGCATAGAGACGTTGCGCGGCCTGCAATTTGAGCAACTCATGCGCCTGCGCAGTCTCAATCGCGCCAGTGCCCGACTGCCCTCACTGGTCAATGCGCCGGGTATTTCGCCTTTCGTTTATTATCTCGAATTGCGCGAATTGTTAGGCGAACTAACCGCCCTCTATCCCGATCGCGACGAATTCGACGTGCTTCCTTACGACCACGACAACCCGCTCCTGCCCTTCCGGGAGTTATCCAATAAAATCCGTGGCTACCTCCGCGGATCGGTCGCTCCCAGCTATCTCAAAGTCCCTTTCGTGGCCGATGGAGAATTGTTGGTCGCCAATTTTACCGACGAACATTTCACCAAGCCCAACGACTATTTTCTGGGCATTAAAACCAAGGAGGATGCTCGCTCCATCGCGGGCTTCGTGGAAGATCCCGATCGCTTCAAGCTCATGCCAAAATCACTCGCTGCCCGCGCCATCTGGGGTGTGCGCCTCAAGGAGGAACGCATCGTTCCCCTCGAACTTCCCGCCCAACCCGATCTCCATTACTTCCGTCTTCTTCGAGGCGAAAGTGAACGGGTTTGGGATTTGCTCAAAACCGAAAAGTCCGCCGTCATCCGCTGGACGGGCAATGAAGCGCACGACTTTGGACTTACCCTTTACATGACCGTTCCCGCTGGTTCCGTCTAACCTTATCCTGCCATGACACTCGTCGAACTTTGTGAACCTCTATTTCAATACGTCTGCCGCCTTAACCGTGCCGGACGCAAGGGCGGTAATTTCGATTATCCCATCGTGCGTGCCGAGATCAAAGGCATCTTCGACGAGATGGCGGCGAAAGCGGCGAGCGATTACCGGCTTTCCTCACTTTACAAAAAAGTCGAATTGCCCCTCATTTTTTTCGTTGATTCCATGATCTCGGAAAGTGCGCTTTCTTTTGCCATGCAATGGAGCAAAAACCGGCTTGGTTATGAGCAAAAAGAGCTGGCTGGCGACGAGAAATTTTTCGATTTACTGGATGATACCCTTAAAGATCCCGGTGAGGAAGCCACCGAGCAGCTCACTATTTATTACACCTGTCTGGGACTCGGTTTTTCGGGTTTTTATGCAATGCAGCCCGAGTATTTGCGGAAAAAAATGCTCGAAATCATGCCGCGACTCCGCGCCTTCATCGATTCCGATCCCACCGCACGCATCTGCCCCGAGGCCTACCAAAACGTCGATCAACGTAATCTCGTCGAACCTCCCAGCAATAAAATCGCCGTCATCACGATTTGTTTCATCGTGCTGACCCTCACCGCTCTGGCAGCCAACTTCTACTCCTTCAGCAAAGCCTCCGGCGAATTGCTCGATTACCTCACAAAAATCATTCAGCGCGAAAACGTGGTCAAAAAGTAACCCCCTTTGCCACCAGCCACACTCCATTACCATGCTGAATTTACCCAAACCCATTCAAATCACTCTAGCCGCCCTCACCGGCACCAGCGTCGTCGGCCTTCTCGGGATGATCGATTACAAACTGGCCATCATCGCCGCCACCGGGCTCATCGTGCTCGCCGCTTTGGTCTGTGGCTATTTCATCCTCCGCAAATGGTGGGAAAAACGCCAGTCCTCCGCCATGCGCGGTCAGATGCAACAACACTCGGCTGGCGCTCCCTCCGGCATCAACGACCCCGCCAAACGCGCCCAGCTCGACGCCCTTAAGCGCAACTTCGACTCCGGCATCGAAAAATTTCGCACCTCTGGCAAGGACGTTTATAAACTTCCCTGGTATCTCATCGTCGGCGAGCCCGGCTCGGGCAAAACCGAAGCCGTTCGCCATTGCAATGTCGGCTTCCCGCCCGGACTCCAGGACGAACTTCAAGGCGTCGGCGGCACGATCAATATGAACTGGTGGTTCACCAACCGAGCCGTTCTGCTCGACACCGCCGGTCGTCTTATGTTTGAGGAGGTTAAACCCGGCGAAACCAGCGAATGGCGCGAATTCCTCCAACTCCTCAAACGTAACCGCCCCAACTGCCCGATCAACGGCCTTTTTCTCGTCATTCCCACCGATAGTCTCATTCGCGACAGCGCCGCCGAAATCACCCGCAAAGCAGGCAAAATCGCCCAGCAAATGGACCTTATTCAACGCACTCTCGATGTGCGTTTCCCGGTTTTCGTTCTCATCACCAAAGCCGATTTGCTGGTTGGGTTCCGTGAGTTTTTTGAAAGCTTCGAGGACCCAGCCACCCAACATCAAATGCTCGGCTGGTCCAACCCCGAGCCACGCGACGCCGTTTTCCATCCCGACCAAGTCGAACGCCATCTCGAAGTCGTCGTCGAACGCATAAAAAAACGTCGCCTCGGTCTCCTGCGCGATCCCATTCCGCAGACCAGCAACGGTCGTCGCGCCGACGAGGTCGATGCCCTTTACTCCCTACCGCAAAGTTTGTCCCTCGTCGCGCCGCGCCTCCGGGATTATCTGCAAAACGTCTTCGTCGCTGGCGAATGGTCGGCCAAACCCCTCTTTCTCCGCGGTATTTATTTTACCTCCTCCATGCGCGAAGGTTCCGCCCTCGACCAGGAACTCGCCAACGCCATCGGCGTGCAACTCGACGATCTCCCCGACGGCAAAGCCTGGGAACGCGAACGCGCCTTTTTCCTGCGCGATCTATTTATCGATAAAGCATTCCCCGAGCAGGGCCTCGTCACTCGCGCCACCAATACCAAGACCCTCCTGAAAAAACGGCGCCTGCTCGTTTTTGGCTGCATCGGCCTCGCCTCCGCCCTCTTCCTCGGCCTCACCGTCTATGGTTATCGTCAATTTAAGAGCACCATTGGCGACCGCGCACAATATTGGAAACCTGCCGCCGCCGACCAGGGCTGGGCGAAAACTCCCGAGCAACCCGGCCCCGACACCTGGACCCCCATGGTGCGCAACGAAGGCCAGGGCAAATACACCTACGAGGGCGACCTGCACAATTTCGGCCCGCAAAAAGTCAATCTCCTCGATTATCATCAGAAACTTCGCGAACTCAGCGGACAGGAAATGAAAGTCGCCCTCGTTTTCCGTCCGCTTGCCGCCGCCAAAAAAGGCTTTCTCGCCGAACAACGCACCGCCCAACGCGTCGTCTTCGAATCCAGCATCATCAAACCCCTTATTCTCGCCACGCGTGATCGCGTTACCTCCGGCTATTTTGCCGACAGCGACGGTCTCGACAGCAGCGAACTCGCCTCACGCACCGATCAACTCGAGGAAGCCATCGCCACCCTCATCCGGGTCGAGGCCTCTGCTATCACCGCACCCAAGGACGCCTCCGAAGTCACCACAGGGATTATTCTTCCTTCGCTTAAATTCTCTGCGGGTAAAGACCTGCAAAAAGACACCGCCACCTCCACGCTCCTTCAAGAAATCGTGGCCTGGACTTATTTTGGGGGTGCCGGTGACAAAAATCGCGCCGTCTGGCCACCCGCCTGGCTGGCTCTCGGTTCCAGCACGCTTAAGGCCAACCCGCCCATCGACCGCGCTCTCGAAGCCCGGTTTCAATTCATTAAAAACGAACAGGCCAGTGCCAAAGCGCAGATCAATAACCTCATCGCGATCAATATTTCGCTCCAGGATTTCCGTAAAAAAGAAGCCGATCTCAACAAACTCGCCTCCACTGCGGACCCCGAAGCCTCCGAACTCGATCCCGCCATAGGTATCGCCCTCGAAAATCTTGCCCAAAGCCGGCTCGCCCTCGATAAAGCCGTCGCGCTTTACTCCGAAGGCAACGACAAAATCTCCCTCAAGGAAGCCTACGAAAAAATCCAGCAACTCATTTCCCGTCAGACCACCAACGCCTTCCTTAAAATCGAGACCGCCGCAAAATCGGTCAAACCCAACCCGGCACATCTCCTCTTCCAGGAAGTGCTGGATCGTCTCGCCAAAAAGAAAGAGGAAATCGCCCTCGAACTTCAAGCCGAACTGAAATCCGGCCAGCTCGACGGCACCACTCTCGAAACCGTGGATCGCGACCTGTTACAATTCTTCGAACCCACCGGCCAGCGCAAATACACTGCCCGTTACGAAACCTACAAACGCGCCTACGACCTCGGTCTCGCGGATGCCTCCGGTGGCACCGACGTCATTCCCGCCCTTTCCGCCTCCCGTCAGCGTATCGCCCAGGCACGCAGCAGCCTCGCCCGCAACAAGACCGAGGGCCTTTTCGAGGCTCCCATCGCCGCCGAATACAGCCTCAACATCGCCGCCATCCGTCAGCCCACCCAGATCGTTCGCAACTATCTCGATTCCGTCCGCAGTTACTTCGATGGCGCACTCACCTTCCCACTCGTGCGCGAACGCAGCAAAGGCGCCGATCAGGATGCCGTGATCGGTCGGGCGCGCCAGGTCAAGACCCAGATTGGAGCCCTCTCTGCCGTCGAACTCCCGCCCACCTGCGAAATCTATAAAACCAAACTCGCCAATTTCGCCGCCGGTCTCGAACTACTCAAACGTCAGGAAGTCCGCGCTGGATCCGCCTCCGTCAACGTCACCAGTGCCCCGCCCAACTCCCGTTATGTTCGCGGCAAAGGCGACTGGCAAAACAGCTTCGCCAACCCTTCGCTCGGGGCTTGGTCCGCTGGCGAATCGATCAATTTGCAGACGCGCTCCAATACCGATCAAGTGGAATCTTTCTCCCTCGGTGCCCCCAGCAGTTTCTGGGGCAAAGGTGCGCGATCCGCCCGCGGTTACTCCTTCTCCATCAGCTTCGAGGAAGGCAGCCCCAAAGTTTCCGAACTCCCCTCCAAGGCCGATATTCTGCAACCACTTTTGTGAGCGGAAATCTTTTCTCCAATTTCGCCGAAAAACTTGCGGGTAAACTCTTTGGCCCTGCTGGCAAATTGTCTGTCACCGCCTTCGGCAAACATCCCGGCTGGGACGATCACATTTACGATCTCGTCGTCGATAGCGAAGCTCTCCTCGCCGTGCGCCAGTATCTTTACACCGACGGCATCGGCAGCCTCATCGACTCTGGCGAATGGGAAAAAACAGACCCCACCCAGCGCATCGAAAAATTTAATCACGCCTTTTTTTGGTTCTCACCCTCCGACCTCATCGTCGGACGCATGTGGTCCTCGACCGATGGCAAGGGGCGCAGTCTCTACCCAATGATTATCTGTGCCCATCTATCCGGGGGCAATAACCTGCATTTCGCCGCGCCTTTTCTCCAGCAAATCGAGCGCATCGAACTCGCTTGTCGCGCCACCCTTTTTGCCGACGAAGTGCGCATCGCCCTCGACCGGGGGGCCGCCTCCCTGCTCGACCTCATCCAAAACACGCCCCCTCCACCTCCCAAAACCTCGTTCGCTCCCGTCCTCGCCGATTTGCGTTTCGACGATTCGCACGAAGAACTTCTCCGCGCTTGCTACGGAATCCAATCGCAGATTGGCGGCAAAAAAACCGGCAAACCGCATCCCCAGATCGACCTCAAGCTCGATCAACTCGAATTCTTTCCCCAGCACATCCGTCTCCCAGCCAGTCCGCCGCAAACCTCCCAGACCGTGCTTTTTTGGAACCACCTCATCCATCGACTCGTCGGTAAACTTGACTTTCCCATTTTAATTCTTGCGCCGCCTAACGAAAAATTCATCGACGTCATCGTCGGACGTCCCGGCCCCCAACAACTGGCGTGTCTGCGGGAAAACGAAGCCAAAATCCCCTGCGCCAGCCTCATCCCCTATAATCTCACCGAAGAGTTCAAAGCCACCGCCTCGGTGTTGTTAGTTTAGAAAAACAGCGATACCCGGCCGGTCAGAATGTCACCAAGTTAACGAAAGCACCTCCTGGGAATTCACCATCATCTCTGGGAGCGCACCCACCTCCGGATGCAGTTTTTGGTGACTTGCCGGAGACAACGTCCCCACCCGCGCAGCGCACTTAAGCTCAATACCTCGGAGATGATTATTGTCGAAATTTCGCGGGGCGACACCCGCTTGCGGGATTGACACCGCCCAGACTTACTGGCTTTTCTATTGCGACATGTCCGATAACACCACCACCATCCAGGCTTTGCGCGAGGCTTTGCGTCTTACCCCGAATCATCCGTTGCTGGAAAAACTGCTGGCGGATCACTTGCTCGACGCGGAACTTTTCTCCGAGGCAGAATCCCTTTTGCGGGCGGCCCTGAGCCGGGACCCGGCGGATGGTGAGCTTAAATTCAAGCTTGCCCGTGCTTTTCAGGGTCAGGGAAAAAGCAGTGAGGCGCTCGTTCTCCTCGATGATCTTAACCGGCATCCGAAGGCTTCCGCAGAAAGTCTTATTTTTCATGCCCGCCTGCTTTATTCGGCTGGCGAAATCGCCCAGGCGGTTGAGCATTATCAACGCGCCGTGCAGGTCGATCCCAAGGTGGCAGATTATGAGCTGGCCCGCCGTCTGGGGGTGGGGGCCAGGCCCGAGGAAAGCGAAGTGGTCGATGGCCGGGTGCGAGCCGGTTGGGATGAGGCAGATGAA
>JBBRFA010000083.1:0-16454 GCA_038225185.1 Chthoniobacterales bacterium | reverse complement strand
CGGGACACAGGCGCAACGACGGTGGAATTTGCCCGGTTTGTGGACGGAAGACGTAAAATCGGGCGTCAAAGTCAATTTTGGATTCGATTTCCTGAAGGTTGGCGGATTGTGTCAGCACATGTCTCTTATTTACAGGAGAGCTAACCATGGAAAAAAATGATTTGATTGCCTGGATGAAGCAGAGCGCCGATTTAGTCGGGATCGTTTTGCCGCCGGAGAGTGAAGCTGGAGTATTGGAAAATCTGGAGCGTAATTTTGCGATTGCGTCCGTTTTGTTGGAGGTGGAATTGACCGATCTCGACGAACCCGAGGCCATTTTTTCGCCATGATTGCCGATAACGATGCCGTGAAAATGGCTGCATTGATTCAAGACCAGGTTTGCTCTGCTTCCGGCGTGGTGGAGGAATCACTTCTCCAGACGCAGCGCGATCATGGGGTTTATAATCTAACGACAAACCTTTTGCCCGACCGCGCACGCCAGGAAGCCCGCCTTGCCGCCGGCCCTCTCGCCGGGGTGCCTTATTTGGTAAAAAATCTTTTCGACGTGGCAGGCATCGTTACTTTGGCTGGCTCCCAGATCGATGCGGAGAATCCTCCAGCAACCAGCGATGCCACGCTTGTGCAACGTCTGCAAGCTGCCGGCGCATGCCTTCTGGGCACGACTAACATGGACGAATATGCCTACGGTTTTTCCACCGAAAACACCACTTACGGAGCCACGCGCAACCCGCGTAACCCGGCGTGCATCGCCGGGGGATCCTCCGGTGGATCCGCAGCGGCGGTAGCCTCGGGTTGCGTGCCCTTTTCGTTGGGGTCGGATACCAACGGCTCGATACGCGTCCCCGCATCTTTGTGCGGTATTTATGGTTTGAAACCCACTTACGGAAGACTTTCGCGCGCCGGCACCCGCCCCTTTGTTGCCAGCCTGGATCACGTGGGGCCATTTGCCCGTTCCGCGCGGGATCTCGCTCTGCTAATGGACGTCCTGGATGGCCCGGATGCCGAGGATCCGGTTTGCACCAGCGTAAGATATCCGAAAATCTCTCCTCAACTCTCCGAACCCTGGACACCGGTGCGCGCCGCCATTTTGGGGGGCTATTTCCAACGCTGGTCCTCACCCGAAGCTGACGCCGCCGTGGAAAAAGCAGGACGCGCTTTTCAGGCGGTCGGTCCAGTTGAAATAGCTGGGGTCGATCAAGCCCGATCCGCTGCCTATCTCATCACCGCGATGGAAAGTGCCAACCTCCATTTGTCCAACTTAAAAAAACGCCCGCTCGATTTCGACCCGCTGGTTCGTGACCGTTTTCTGGCCGGGGCACTCATGCCAGCCACGCATTACCTCCAGGCACAACGTTACCGTTCTGTTTTTAAAAAGGAAATGCAACGTGCCTTCGAGGAATTCGATCTTCTAATCGTTCCCGCCACCCCGATCTCGGCACCGGAAATCGGACAAAAATTTGCCGATTTCAAAGGCCAAAAACTTATCGCCCGCCATTGCCTCGGACTTTACACCCAGCCCATCTCCTTGGTTGGACTTCCGGCCTTGAGCGTCCCAATCATTCCAGAAGGGAAAATGCCTCTCGGGGTCATGTTGATTGGCCGCCCCCACTCCGAAGCGCTGCTGATTCGCGCCGCTCTTTACTTGGAAAAACTGGGTCTGGTGACGGCGCACGCTTGATTGTCGGCCGCAAACCTGTTCTGCTATTTGTTATGCCTATTGTCAGATTTTCCGGTCGCCTCCAGGGTAAAGACGATCCCCAGCGCGAAGTTCGCTCCAAATTGCTCTACCAACTTTTCCGCATTGGCTGGGATATTTACAACGCCAACGGCGACCAACGCATCACCCTCCGCAATATCGAAAAAAAAATCATCGAATCCGACGCCTTTGTTTTTACTCCCGGCGCCACGCTCGAAGATATGTTTAAAGCCACCTCTGTCCTCGTCGGCTATCAGACCAAAGATCCGCATCTCGATGGCAAACCCACTCTCGTGCTCGACAGCGACGGCTCGTGGGGCACCTATTATTCATTAATGGATCATCTGCACGAAACCGGCATGATCCGCCAAAAATATCGCGAACTTCTCATTCCCGTTCCGACCGTGCAGGAGATCATCGACCGCCTCACCGCCGATCCCGCCATCGGCACCAACCGAAACACCACCCTGCCCCAGGACGCCGTGGCTCCTTCCGAGGGCAGCTCCGATTCCATCGACGGGATGCCGGAAATAAATGTCTGCGTCTTTTGCTCGGCCAGCATCCGCACCCCGACCGTCATCGAGGATGGCTATCAACTTGGCAAAGCTCTTGCCCAAGCTGGTCTCGGCTGCGTCTCCGGCGCAGGCAACAGCGGCGTGATGGGGTCCGTCGTCCGTGGTGCCGTCGAAAACAACGGCTGGGCCGGCGGCTCCAACGTTCCCCACATCATCGAATTGGAAGGTCTCCCCGAGGGCATCAATTGCTTCTGGCCGCGCCCCGACATTTATCTCCGCATGGAAGTCATGATCCAGCGTTCCCAGGCTTTTGTCATTTTCCCAGGCGGCGCAGGCACTCTCCAGGAACTCCTCGCCCTCCTGATTTTACATCAACAACAATCGAACATCATGGAGCGCAAACCCGTCATCATTTTCAACCGCCTCATGGAAGACGGCACCCGTTTCTGGGGTCCCCTGCTTCCCTTGCTCGAAGCGGCTGGCGGCAAGGGGTTTTATACCGAAGTCACCAAACTCGAAGACATCGTGCCCACCGTAAAAAAACTCATCCCCCGGTAATTTCATCGACGCCCTCCCGCATCTGCCATTCTCAGGTTGCCAAGGCGTGCTTTCTCTGGTTTTCTACCTCCCCCAATGAAAGCTCACGAGATTTATCACCGCATTTCCCCTGCCCTCAACGAACAGATTCTTTCCACGCTTTTTGTCAGCGACAAACCAGCTTACAAAGCCTCCGTCAACGCTCTCGCCGCCCAGCGCAAACTTCGACCCATCTTCGTCGAACGTAAACCCCGCCCCGAACGCCACACCTGGATGCACCAGGCCATCGGGCAAAAAGTAAGCGACGAAATCGCCCTGAACCTTCTCCAATTCTGGCTTCTCACCACTCAACAGGATATTCTCAAGGATTTCCTCGACGCCCTCGGCGTCCCCCACGATGGCAAGGGTGCGGTGGATGAACTTCCCGTCGAACCCGAAAAAACCCTCATCGCCTCCGCCATCGAAATCCTTCTCGCCAGGCATCCCCACGAACCCGTCGCCGTTTATCTTCACACCTTCCTGTCCATGAACGATCCCGTCTGGACCGGCCTCGATGAACTCCTGGCCAGCGAACCCCGCCTTGCCTTTGGCCAGAAAACTGTGGAATAAAAGCCCTTTACCCTCTGGGCAGAATCACTCATCCCGAGCCGCGCCCATGAGCATCCCCAAACAACGCCTCGACCTTTTGCTCGTCGAACGCGGGCTCTTTTCCTCCCGCGAAAAAGCCCAGCGCTCCATCATGGCCGGGCTCGTTCGCAGCGGGGATCGTCCCCTCGCCAAGGCAGGCGAAAAACTCGCCTCCGACACCCCACTCCAAGTCCAGGCCACGGATCGCTACGTCGGACGCGGCGGCCTCAAACTCGAAGCCGCCCTCGACCATTTTCAGATCGATCCCGCCGGTTGGATCTGCCTCGACGTCGGTGCCTCCACCGGCGGTTTTACCGATTGCCTGCTCCAACGCGGTGCCGCCACCGTCCATGCCGTCGATTCCGGACACGATCAACTCGACTGGAAAATCCGCAGCGACCCACGCGTCATCGTTCGCGAAAAATACAATGCCCGCCTCGCCATCCCCGCTGATTTCCCTGCCTCCTTCGATCTCGCCGTCATCGATGTCTCTTTTATCTCCCTCACTTTAATCTTGCCAGCCGTCATCCCCTTGCTTTCTCCTACCGGCATGGTTGTCGCCTTGATAAAGCCGCAGTTTGAGTTGCAAAAAATCGACATCGGCCCTCGTGGCATCGTCCGCGATCCGCTGCTCCATCACCGCGCCATCCAACGCATCCGCACCTTCGTCGAAAGCAGCCACCAACTCCGCTGGCAAAGTCACATCCCCTCACCCATCACCGGCACCACCGGCAACCAGGAATTCCTCACATGGCTTGCCCCCGCGTAGGACTCCTCGCCTATGTCGGCAAAGCCGGCGCCCGCCAACTCGTCGAAAGCGTCCTCGCCGAGCTTCACCGCCGTCACGTCCCTTTTTTACTGGAAAAAGACACCGCCCAGCTCCTGGATCGCACCGACGGCCTCGACATCCCCGACCTCACCGACCGTTCCGAGATCGTCGTCGTCCTCGGCGGCGACGGCTCCATCCTCCGCGCCCTGCGTAAAATGGCCGGGCAACTCAAACCCATCCTCGGCATCAATTTTGGCTCCCTCGGTTTCCTCACCTGCGTGAGTGCAGGCGGCTACGACCGCGCCATCCAAAGCCTCGTCGAAGAAACCTACGTCCTCAGCCAACGCTCGCTCCTGGCCGTCACCGTCGAACGCGAAGGCAGCATCGTCCTCACCAAACGCGCCCTCAACGACGTCGTCGTCAGCCGGGGCGGCAGTTCCAAACTCGTCAAAGTCGCCGTCCAGATCGACTCCGAGACCCTCACCGAATACAACGCCGACGGCCTCATCGTCGCCACCCCCACCGGGTCCACCGCCTATTCCCTCGCTGCCGGTGGCCCCATTCTCCTCCCCGAAAGCGGCGTCTTCGTCATTACCCCCATCTCGCCCCACGTCCTCACCAACCGCTCCGTCATCGTCGCCGACCGCTCCAACATCGTCCTCACCTCCACCCGGCACGATCAACCGCTCAACCTCAGCGTCGATGGCGACGACCCCTTTGCCGTGGCCTCTGGCGACAGCCTGCGCATCGTCAAATATCCCGGCTCGCTCCCTCTCGTCATGCTCCCCGAACTTTCCTTCTCCGAAGTGCTCCGCCAAAAACTCAAATGGAGCGGCTCCGTCGTCTAATTTTTTTTTCGACCATGATCTCTCTCGAAATCGCTCTTCCCGTCAGCAACGTCGTCATCGACAGCCCGGCGGCCACCCTTCCCGAAGCCATCGATAAAGCCGTCGCCATCTTAAAAAACGACGCCCGCATTCTTGATTGGACCGGCCTCCATGCCGCCATCTGGGAGCGCGAAGCCAAAAGCCCCACCAACCTTGGACGCGGCCTTCTCCTCCCTCACGCCCGGGGCGAATTCACCTCCGCCCTCGTCCTCTCCTGCGTGCGCCTGCGCCAGCCTCTTCCCGCCGAGGGCAGTCCCATCCAGGTCGTCCTCGCCGTGGCCATCCCCAGTTCCATGACCGCAGAATACCTCCGCATCGTCGGAGCGCTGGCCCGCGTGTTTAAGGACGAAAAAAATCTCGCGCTTTTTGCCAGTCTCACCACCAGCATCGAGACCCGCGACTGGCTCGCCACCCATTGCCGGGCGTAAAGTCGCCAGCTAGTCCCATAAACCCGGGAACCAATGCCACCTCGCGTAGTGTTTTCGGCACCCTCGCCGGGAAGCTTCCAGGATCATCCGAGCAACGCATTCCACTTTTGGGAAAAGGGGAGGGTTTTCGCTCGAAGGACATTTTGAATCCACCTATAAAGAACTCGCCGACGGCAGGGTTGTGTATGATAATTCGGGTGCCCTGCCACGACTTTTGGAAAGCAAAGCATGAAAACCGATCCATCTGCCAAAACCCCGCCACCTCCAGTCTAGGCCGGCTTTTTAGGCAATACGCGACAACCTTGCATCTATGATTACTCACCTTTACGCAACCAACTTTCGTTGCCTGGTTAACTTCAGGACCGAGTTCGATTCTTTCGGTGTCCTTTGCGGTCCCAATGGAGCTGGTAAAAGCTCGGTATTCGACGCGCTCCGACTGATTAGAAATCTGGCCACTGGCGATTGCTTTCTTGGCGGAGAAGGCGAGCGGGATATTACAAATCTGGAGTTTACGAATTGGACTAGCAGCACCGTGCAGGAGTTTGAGCTTGGAGTAACCGTGGAAGAACGCGTTTTTGAATATGTGCTGCATATCGAGCAGGTCGATGGTGAAAAAAAACCTCGAATCATCCGCGAAAGTGCTACCTGTAATAAAAAGTTCCTCTTCGAGCGGGATTTGGGCGGCGTTATTTTTCCAAAAGCGGATGGAACCCAGACTGGGTTTCCTTTGGATTGGCGGCAAGCAGCTCTGGCTTCCATTCAGCCTGCGGAAAGTCGGAAGGAGATCGAAATTCTGCAAAACGCCATTTCCAGCCTGCTGATTCTTAGACCAAACCCACGCAGTGTGGAAAAAGAAAGCAGAGCCGAGGCAAAACTACCGGACCTCTCCATGAGCAACCTGATCTCGTGGTATCGATCTCTGGCACAGGAACAAGACTGGACAGATGCCTTGCGCGACTCCATCCAGGAAGTGTGGCCTGACTTCAAATCTTTTCGATTAGTGGAGATGGGATCGAACGTCAAAGCCTTGCAACTTAGGTTCGAGGGAACCAATGGATCAAAATCGGGAGAAATTTATTTCCACCACCTTTCTGATGGAGAAATGGCATTGGTCGGCCTTTATATGGTAAAGGCGGCGTTGGCCACTGGAGCCGTGCAGACAGTATTGATCGACGAGCCGGATAACTATGTCGGCTTGCCAGAATTGCAACCGTGGGTTCTTTCGATCAGAGAGCTATTGGATGAACATCACCAAGCCATCGTGATTTCGCATCATCCTGAGATTCTCAATAGTGCTGGCGAGGAGTATGGCCGCTATCTGTGGCGTGACAATCATACTTCACCGACACGTATCGGGGCGCTGAAAGTTCCTGAAGGTCTGAGTGTGGGAGAGGCAATCACGAGGGGGTGGATTCGTGGCTAGCCGCACACAGATTGTGTGCCTGCACGAAGGGGAGCGAGCGCGGAGTATTGACCCAGTTTTTATCCGGGCATTGCTAAAAGCGCTCAGCCCAGCCTGGATTCGCCCGTGGAAAGGGAGTAATATCGTGCGTCCTGTAGATTGCGGTGGCAGAAAGCAGTAAATCGACAAAATGCCTGCCGAACTTCGAATATGCCTGGATATGGGCGCGGATACGACGCTGATGGTGTGGGCCGATTTGGACCATGACATGGAAGATGGTGATGCCTTGAAAGCCAAATTCCGAGAGGTAGCTGAGAACGCTGGAATCACAACGGAAGAGTTTGACCAAGTGGTTTTTGTATTCGCCAAGGATCGACTTGAAAATTGGATTGAGTTTCTCATTGATGGTAAGACGGATGAAGAAAAGGAAGGCGCACGACAAAAGCACGACAAAACGGTAGCTGCTGCTGCGAAGTCGCTTGCTGGTAAATGCAGCATTGGCGCACCTATTCCTGAGATTCCTGATTCGTTGGAGTGGTCGTGCAAAAACTGGCGCAAACTAGTTACGCGAATGAGATCGAGAAGTTTCTAAAGACCTTTTTTCTCGTTCCCAAGTTGCGCTTGAACTGAGGCTGGCGAATCGAAGAGAGCCACGCCAATGACTCCTCACCATGGCATTATGATCTATTCATTTTATCCTTCCTGAGAATCGACAAAACGCTTTGTCCCGGCATTGCACTGCCCGAACATGATCTCCATCTATCAGTAGGTGGCTTCCCGTGAAAAATTATCTCCAGAAGTAGCCAAGCTAGGGAGACAAGCGCGTCCCCCAAATGCAGCTTGGGAACGAGGGGAAGCGATCAACAGGATCGCCCTTGGAAGAAGGAGGATATCTGGATCGAAGCTTACGCGCCCAATTGCGTGTCTTTGGAGGCCTCTTTCTCGTCCTGCTCGTTCTCGGGCTGGCCGTGGTGATGCTGCATTTCCGCGTTTTCGTGTTTGTGATCTTCCTTTTTCACATGCTCGTCGTGTTTCTTCTCGGCCAGCTTCTGAATGTTTTTCGGTGAGGTATCGCCCATAATATAAAGTTTTTCGCGCACCCGCCAGTTCCGGCTGTATCGAAAGTCCGCCACCCCCACCCATCAATCCCAAGGAGCTCGCGCCTCCCCCGATCAGCGATTCAAAAAAATGACCACCCGCTTGGTCTCCCCCATTTTCCCCTCATCCCGGAAAGCTCAGCACTTTCAAACCTCATCCCCCATGAATGTCTCCCATCGTTATTTCCCATTGAATCCCCGGCCCGAATGTCGTATCACACTCGTTCTTGATCGGCTTCCCTATTTAAAATCTTCGCACCCGCATCCCAATGGATAAAATCGACATCACCCGGCCCACGCCGTTCCCCTGCACCATTGTCATCTTCGGTGCCACCGGCGATCTCACTCATCGCAAACTCATCCCCGCTCTTTACAACCTTGCCGCCGATGGCGATCTGCCCGCCGGCATCCGGGTGGTCGGCTTTGCCCGCCGCGAAAAAACCTCCGAAGAATTCCGCTCCGAACTCGAAACCGCCGCCCGCAAGTTTTCCCGCCAGAAAATCGACGATGTTCTCTGGCAAAAGTTTGCCGCCAACATCACTTATCACCGCAGCGAATTTGGCGACGTGGAAGGTTATCGTGCCCTCGCCTCCGCCCTCGACATCATCGATGGCGACACCAGCGGCGCCACCACCAAAGGCAACCGCCTCTTTTATCTCGCCGCCGGTCCCGATCAATTCGAAGACATCCTCGTCAACCTCAAAGCCGCCGGTCTCAACCAGGCCACCCCCGGCAGTTGGGCCCGCGTCGTCGTCGAAAAACCTTTCGGCACCGACTTCGCCTCCGCCCATCACCTTAACGAGGTCGTCTCCGGCTCCTTCCACGAATCCGACACTTTCCGCATCGACCATTACCTCGGCAAAGAGACCGCGCAAAACATCATGGTTCTCCGCTTTGCCAACTCCATCTGGGAGGCACTCTGGAATCATCGCTACATCGATCACGTGCAAATCACCGCCGCCGAACCTCTCGGCGTGGAAGGTCGCGGCGGCTATTACGAAGGCGCGGGCGCCCTGCGCGACATGGTGCAAAATCACCTCCTCCAGCTCCTCTGTCTCGTCGCCATGGAACCTCCCTTCGATCTTCATGCCGACTCCATTCGCGACGAAAAAGTAAAAGTCATCCGCTCCCTCCGCCCCATCGTCGGCACCGAGGCGGTGGGCAAAAACGTCATTCGCGGACAATACTCCGCCGGTTCCATCAATGGGGCGCGCGTCAAAGCTTATCGCGACGAAGACCGCGTGAACCAGGAATCCAACACCGAGACCTACGCCGCCCTGCGTCTCCACGTCGATAACTGGCGTTGGGCAGACGTTCCATTTTATGTGCGGGTCGGCAAACGACTCCCCAAAGGCGGCACCGAGATCGCGATCCATTTCAAGAGCGCCCCGCCAGTGTTATTCAATAAAACCACCGATTCCTTCGAACGCGACGAACTCGTTATCCGCATCCAGCCCGATGAAGGCATTTCCCTGCGGATGGCCGCTAAAAAACCGGGTGCCGCCGTGCAACTTGAGCGCGTAAAAATGGATTTCAAATATAACACCACTTTCAACAAAGCCACGCCCGAGGCCTACGAACGCCTTCTCCTGGACGCCATGGCGGGCGACGCCACGTTGTTCGCCCGACGCGATGAAGTCGAATTTGCCTGGAAATTCATCGATGAAATCGAAAAAGCCTGGAGCAGTGACGACGAAAACGTCCCCTTGTGCTTCTACGGCTCGGGCAGTTGGGGACCTAATGAAGCCGACGATCTGCTGAGCGATGATCGCCGCGCCTGGCGTAAGTTTTAAAAAAAAGCTCCACCGAGACTGGCCGGCTGGGAGGAGACCTCCGCGGCCAAGGCCTGCGTTACGATGGGCAAATCGTGAAGCTGCGCTCAAAAATGGCTAGTGGTGGAATAAGTTGGATGCCGGTTTTTTCTTCAAACGGACGTTGCACATGGTGGTCGGGCAGACCCCAACAAGGTTCGATACAGATGAAAGGATTTATGGCATTGCCGTCGGACCAAAGGGTTAAATAAGGAACCTCGGAGTAATCCAGGGTGGTTTTGCGTCCTGTCGCGGGATCTTCCAGGGTAAAAATACGATCCGGCACTTCCGCCAAATCCAATAGGAATGAGCCGGGCAATTCTGCCACTGGAAACGGCATCGGGCCTCCGGGAAAATCGATGATTTCGGTTTCTCCGTTTAAAAAATTACCGGGCGCAAGGTGCCGCGTGTAACGTCCTGCCGGGAACACGACGCGCATGGTGGCAAGATCGGTGACGCCAAAGCCGGGATGCAAGCCAAATGAAACGTGAGTGGCAAAATTTTCGCGATTAGAAAAGTGAAAAGAAATATGCAGCACCCCATCGCGCAACGCATAGGTGAGCGAAAAATCCACTCGATAAGGATATTCACCCACACCTCTATCTTCACTGGAAAAATGATAAGTAAGACTCCCCTCGCCCACGGTGGGAGCCGGGAAGATTTTGTGGCGCAGAAAGCTATGAGTGCCCCCGCGCACTTCGTGACCGTGATAGAAGGTTTTTTCGTTTAGGATTCTATGAACATAATAACCCATCACCGTGCTGTGATTGTTCCATCCGTGCGGATTTTTGCCAACATCACCGTCGCGCACCAGGTAACCGGTCCATTGACCTGCCGGGTTGCATCGGGTCAGGCTAACCAATTCGGCGCCCAGACGGCTCACCTCGATGCGCAGGTCGTTGACAGTTAGCAGATCGAGAGTGTGCCCGTTGCGTTCGGTGGTTGCTAAATCACTCACGGGGTTTTGGGTGTTAGCTCCTGAACGGTCGCGGTATCGAGCAGAAAGATCGCGGGATCGTCCTCGAAACGAGCGTAGGTAAGGCCATCGGGCGACAACGTTCCCAAAAGCAGGCGGCGCGCTGTGGCGTCTGTCCGCCAACCGATAATCTGGGCATTTTGAAAAACATCTTCCCGCAGCGGCTGGCTCAGCCAGCGGGTGGCTCGGAGTGTAGCCACTTCTGCCGCGATGGCATCGAGATTCGTGTAGGCGGGTTCGAGGCTCACCTTCCAACCGGCATCCTCCCGAGTGGCCAGCACAGGGGTGGATCCCACTTTTTGAAAGGTAAATTCCCGGATTGCGGCTGGATCCAACACTTCAAAAGCAAGCTTGCGATAGGCCGATTCGACGAGTCCCACGTTGAATGCAAAACCTGGGTTGCTTGCGACAATAAAGGGCTCCTCCACGAGGCGAAGATAAAGTTTATCTCCTTCGCTGCGTCCCGCCTGCAGCGTGGTCACAGGTGTTTCCCCCCTGGCTGCTTCCGCCGTGTTTTCTGTCGAGTAACTGCTAAATCGGATTTCAAATTGCGGCTGGTCAAGACCATAGGCAGCGAGGTCGGCGGCGGTATCATCGACAAACTCGGTGACCTCCGTATTGTTAACCACACCTAACAACCGTTCGACCTCTCCGGCTTCGGCCAGGGTGCCATCGTCAAACTTCCATTCCTCGCCCTCGCGCGCGAGAAAAAAAGCCGGGCGGTCGCCAGATTTAATCGTCACCCGATCCACCAGATCCTCATTCATGCGCGCCAGTTTGCGATCTCGCACGTCGTTGGGGTTGACTCCGAGGGCGTCGGCAAGATTTTTCGCAACCACAAAAATCGAGGGGCGGCCGACGACTCGCACATAGACTTTTGCGGGATCGTTTTCGACGGCTGCACCGATATCGATGCGTTCCCCGGTGGAATCGTCGCGCGCGGCAAAAGTGATCGATCCACGGGGTTGCGCGAGTCCGTAACGAGCCAGGCTGGCCTCATCGGCGGTGATGAATTCGCTGATCGTAAGATTGTTAATGCTGGAGATAAGATCGAGAATGCTGCCATTCGCCGCCCGCGCCTTGATCGGGGTGGTGATGTTCCAATTACCGGCCTGTTCCTCGATTGTAATCTCGCCGCCGGGTGTTTGAAACTGGACTCTGGCCACCGAGGTGCTGGCTATGGAGGTAAGACGTTTGTTCCGAAAATCGGAAATGCTTTTGGTTAACAACCCGCGGAGATCGGAACGAATGATCGAGACCGTGTCATCGTTTTCCAGTCGGGCATAGATTTTCCCCTCCACCGCGGTGTCTTTGCCGAGATAGATTTCCGACGGCATGTCTTTGCCGAGAATTTTGAGGCGGGTTTTGGGTTTATGCACACCGTATTCGCGATGGGCATCGCGCAACTTGGAACCGGAGCCCAGGCGATCGAGAATGCTGGTGCGGGCGAGATTGCCAGCGGCGACCAAAATGGGGGTGATCGCGGTGATGTCGGCTCCATCTTGCAAAGGCTCGGTCAACCGCCAGCCGCCCGCCGTGCGCGTGAGCTTGATTGTGCCATCGCCATGGGTAATTTCCAATCCAGTGACATTTTCCTCATCGAATCGGCTGAGACTCTGCGAACCTATTTCCCTCTCCCTGGTGCTAGGTTTTTTTTTATCGACTAAAAAAATGTAACCAGCCAGACCAACGGTCAATGCCAGCAAAAAAAGTGTGCTCCGAATTTTCATGGCAAATTCCTAACGCCGTCTTGCCCAGCAGACGGCGAAACCGAGGAGGGCGATGACGCCGGGAATGGCGAAAAAAACCACGGAATTGATCTGGGTGAGTTGATCGTCGGTAAGCCCCAGGCGCACGTTTTGTTTTTCGACCGGCGGGATGGAAATAAAATCTTCGCGACTCACCAGCCAGTTCATGGCAAGCAGCGAGAAATCGAGGCTCTGATTGACCAATTCCTGATCGTTGAGAAAATCGGCGTTGGAGACAAAAACCAGCCGGGAGGAGTCCACTTTTACCCGTTTATCCTCCACGGCGCCTTTTTCCACGGCGGCGGCGAGGATGAGAGGTCCGGCGTGGTCCACCCCCCGGTCAAAGCGAAGCGGCACGTCATCGCCCGCCGCATAGTTGGTTTCGCCCCAGTAACCTTCATCGGACTTTAGGAGGGGCGTGAGCCGCACTTGTTCGGAGCGGGCTTTTTCCTGGTTGAGAAACAGGGAGCGAATCGGGCCACTGAGACTGGTTCTAACATTATCCAACTCCCTGGTGACCAGGTGTCCGGTGATAAACTGCCCGATGGTGTTTTTATAGACTCCGAGCAATCCAGCGCCAAGACTCTCGGTTTTTTTTACGCGATCGTCCCTCACTTCCAGACCCAGTTCCTCGAGCCAGGCGAGAAGATTCGGCGTGCTTTGGTTTGGATCGAGAAAGATGAAAAAACGACCTTTTTTTGCCCAGTAATCCTTGAGCAACTGCAGACCGCGATCTGTGGGATCGTATTTCGGGGCGGTGATCACGAGAGCGGCTGCATCGTCGGGAATGGATTCGGCATTGAGGAGATTGAGGGGCGCGAGAGCTAGATTCTGGCGGGCAAGCTGGGTAAGAAAAGTGGTGTTGTAACCTTTGCCGATGAATTCCAGTCCACCGATGCCTTCGATAAAATAAATTTTGGTCTGGTTGGGTTCGATCACTCCCAGCAAACCTTGGGTGATGATTTGTTCGCCTTTAAAGGCTTTCATTTGCGGCACCGTCGTGCTTTCGCTGCGCTCGGCAAATTCCACCATGTCGGCCACGTTAAGAAATTTGGTGCGATTTTTATAATCGAGAATCACCAGGGCCTCCGAGGTGCCGAATTTATACTTTTGCTGCAGCTCTTTGGCGCGGTTGAGATCCTGGAAGGGATTGACGGTTTCGATGTCGATTTTCTTTTTTTGTTTCTTGGCGTTGATCTGATATTCGGCGAGAAGATTTTTAATATCGTCGGCCACGGGAGTGGCGGGCGAGACTAGGACGACGACTTTAAGGCGATCTTCGAGTTGGGAAACGACTTTGCGGGTGAGATCGGAGATGGAGCCCTGGCGGGAGAGGCTGTAATCCCATCGCTGGAAGCGATTGAAGGCGAGGTAATTAACGAGGGCAAAAATCACGACGGCAAGGAGAATTTGCACGGTGACATTGACGCCTATTCCCAGGCGATCGATGCGCTTGGGTTTGGCGTTGGGATCTGAAGTCGAGGAGGTTTCCATGGTGAGAGCAGGGAGGCTAGTTTTTCCACCGGCGCCGCTGGAAGATGTGATAGGTGAACGAAAGAATGAGCAAAGTGGTCGAGAGATAGAAAACGATGGGGCGGGAATCGATGATGCCTTTGGAAAAAGTGCCCATGTGTTCGATGGCCGAAAAATAGGAGAGGAGATCTTTCAAGCCTTGATTGATGTCGAGTGCAAACAGGGAGATGACTCCCAGGAAAAAAAGGAGGGAAACGGAAACACCGGAGATGACAGCGGCGACAATTTGATTGTTTGTCAGGACAGAGGCGAGGCAACCGATGGCGATATAAAACATGCCGATTAAAAAAATCATGCCGTAAGCGCCCCAGAGCGAGCCGGGAGAACCAGCGGCTTCGCTACCGGTGATGGAACGGAAAAACACAAAGTAAAGCAGGCTGGGCAGCCAGAGGACGCAATAAAAAACCAGCGCGCCAAGGTATTTGGCGAGGACGACTTGCAGATCGGTGACGGGAGCCGTCATTAAAGTCTCGATGGTGCCGAGTTTGAATTCCTCCGAGAAAGTGCGCATCGTGATGAGCGGAAAAATGAGGACGAATGGGAACCAGAAAAAGAAGTTGTTAAAAAAACCCTGGACGACTGTGACTTCGGTAGGAGCAGAGTTAATGAGGGTGATCACCCATTGAAAATTCCAGCCTGTTGCCAGCAGAAAGAAAAAAAGAACGACATAAGCGACCGCCGATTGAAAGTAGGAGGCCAGTTCACGATTCCAAAGTGTGAGAAATTTTAACATGAAGATGGGATGGAAGAGGAAGCTCGTTGCCTAGTGATCGGCATGGGTAAGTTCCACGAAGACGTCTTCGAGGGTGCCTTTGAGTCGGGAAAGTTCGCGCACTTCCCATTGGCGGCTCACGGCCAGCCGGTAAATGTCTTCGCGCGGGTCGGCCTGGGCTTCGAGTCGAAGCTGGTAGATCTGCCATCCGTCTTCTTTTTTTTCGGTGACCTCCCGCACTCCCGGCAGAGTTTTTAGCAAGGCCGCACCGTCGTCCTGGGCGGTGCGGGCTTCCAGAAGAATGCCTCCCGCAGTGCGCATCTGGCGGACGAGATTTTCGGGGGTGTCGGAGGCTTCGATTTTGCCTTTGTTAATAATCAACACTCGGCTGCAGGTCATTTCCACTTCGCTTAAGATGTGCGTGGAAAGGAGGATGGTGTGAGTTTTTCCAAGGTTTTTAATGAGGTCGCGCACCTGGCGGATTTGGTTGGGATCCAGGCCGGCGGTGGGTTCGTCGAGAATAAGGAAATCGGGTTCGTGCAAAAGAGCGTCGGCCAGCCCCACGCGTTGGCGGAATCCTCGGGAAAGACTGCCGATGATGCGTTTTTCGACTTCGACGAGATTGGTGAGTTCTTTGACGGAGGCGAGGGCGTCGCGGAGTTTACGTCCGCCGAGACCTTTCAGCGCCCCCCGGTATTTAAGGTATTCGTTGACGCGCATGTCGGTGTAGAGCGGCACGTTTTCGGGCATGTAACCGATGCGCCGACGGCTTTGCAAAGATTCGGAAAAGACATCGTGCCCACCGATGGAGGCGGTGCCACTGGTGGCGGGAAGATAAGAGGCGAGAATCTTCATCGTGGTGCTTTTTCCCGCTCCGTTTGGGCCTAGAAATCCGACGATTTCGCCTCGACCGACCTCGAAGGAGATATTGTCCACAGCAGTGCGACTGCCAAACCGTTTGGTAAGATTTTCTACTCGAATCATGGGGATAATTTAAAACAACTTTGGCAACCGGGGCTGTATAAAAGCGTGCAAATCAACGCGCCGTCAAGGTTACGGTATCAATATTTCGCGAAAGCAGCCGCCCGCGGCGGGTGACCGAACCGATGGCAAAGCCCACACGGTCGCCTTTTTGCACCCGCGAAAGCACGGTCTCGATGTCGTTTTTGTTGTTGATCGCATAGTCGCCGACTTGAAAAATGACGAGTCCACGTCGAATACCCGCACGTGCCGCGGGACTGCGTGGCTCAGTGCTGGCCACGAGGACCCCGCCTGCCTGGGCATAGCTGAAGGCTTCGCTCAATTCTTCGGTCAAGTCCTGGGTTTCAAGGCCAAAATACAGACTCGCCCGGGATTTGGCGACGCCCATGGGACGCGCTGCCTGGGAGCGAAATTCTTTGACCGTGTCGCGCACTTTTTCGGCGGCAATGGCAAACCCAATGCCTTGCGTGGGAATACCTTGCGGGGTGTAAGCCATTTTTACTGAACTGACACCGACAAGGCGTCCGGCGAGATCAATTACGGGGCCACCGGAATTACCCGGATTGATCGCGGCATCGGTTTGAACGAGGCCGATAAATTCGGCGCCATTGACTTCGATGCTCCGATCTTTGGCACTGAGAATACCCCGTGCCACCGAGCTGCCGTAGCCGAGGGGATTACCGAGGACGAGCACGGTCTGGCCAAGCAGGCTGGGCGACAAGTCATCCAGGGAGA
>JBBRFA010000082.1:0-16593 GCA_038225185.1 Chthoniobacterales bacterium | reverse complement strand
GCCTCGTAGGTTTTTCCCAAGCCGACGCTGTCCGCGATGATACAGCCATTGTGCTTGAGGATTTTGTTGATCGCGCCTTTGGCCCCGTCCTTCTGGAACTCGAAAAGCGCTTTCCAGATATCGGTTTCAAAGAGGCTGGTTTTGCCAAGGTCCGCGTCCGTCTTTCCCACGTCGCCTAGGAACTTCTCGAAGATGTGATAGAGCGTCTTGTAGTAGATGAACTCCGGCGTGTGGTTCTCGTAGAGCTGCTTCAGGAACTTGAGAACGTCCTGTTTCACGTCTTTGACCAAGTTTTCGTTGCCCCAAAGCTCAGTGAACCATTGCTTAAGCTCCTGTCGATCGCGGTTGCCATCCACGATAAGGTTTAGCTCAATGTTATTTCCGGCGGTCCCAAGGCCGAGACCCCGCACGGTGAAGTTGGAACTGCCAAGGATCGCATCCTCCACGCCAGCGGTGACGACATGATACATCTTCCCGTGAAGCAGGTTCGATTGCTTGATTGTTTTGATGTCCACTTTGCGCTGAATCCAATCGGCGCATTCCATGGCGACACGTTTCTGTTGGAGTTTGTTTGCGAGTTCCAGCCCTGCGGCGTCGATAATGAACGCCTTCTTCTCTGTCTTGCTCGGGTCGAGGCGATTGACGAATGAGGGTTCGCCGAACAGGAAATCGAGGTGCTCGATGCGCTCCAGCTCCTCTTTGAGGGCATCATAGGCATAAATGGTGAAGTAGGCCGAGACGATGGAGAGCTTGGAGCCTGTCTGCGTTTTAGCGCGAAGGAAGTCAGCAACCGTTCCTCTGGTGTGGTTGTCGCGCAGGCCGGAGTTGTTGATCGGGGAAGGCATTTAATTGGGTGAGAAATTTAGGCTATATTCCGCCGCGTCCCTATTGTTGCGGAGTTTATCGGAAGAGACCCAGAGCATGGCCTTGAAGCCAGGGTTGGCGGAGGAATCTTTGGGGGTAGAAGAGGGGCGCGCCATGAAAAATCGTCCAGAGAGTGACTGATTAAACGGAAAAAGGGAAGGAGAATTGAATGATGAATGCGGAGGAGAGAGGGAGAAAATTTGGGTGATGAATGAGGCGAACGGAGTCCGGCGACATAGCTTTGGCGATGTTCCGACCGGTGAATTGATGGGAAGAGATAAATTTAGGGAATTGCGGATGGTGGTATTATTTTAAAAAAGGCAGGGTCACAGTCGGGACAACTGGGTTACCAAGTATCACTTAGTAACGAGGAAAAGGGAGGCAGAAAGCAGTCTTCGCGCAGCATGAGATTATCCATCTTGAAGTGGATCTCGTGGGCGGCGTGGCGCATTTTTTCCACGAGACGCACTTTTTCCGGGTAAGAAAAGCGCGTGAGGGGTATTCGGCAGAGCCTTTTTTCTTCTAGGATTTGTTGCATCCACGGGATCAGGGATGATAGAGGTGGTTTTGATAAAACCGGTTACAACCAGCTTACAGGCTGCGGCGTGCCAGAATGTCAAGCTGCCTGCTCCACGGCTTCTGGCACGGCGGGCTGGGAGCTGTTTATTACAGGGCGTCGATTTGTTTTTTCAGTTTGCCGCGCAGGGCCTCGAAGGCCGGATCGGTGAGAGCTTCAAGATGGGTGAGAGCGGCAGTTTTGTCGCGCAAACGGATGTTCACACGGATGAGATGGGAACGAATGTTGCTGGAGCCGGGTTCGCGAGCGAGTAACGCTTCCCAGGCGGCGCGGGCCAGGGTCCAGTCGGGTGTCGGCTGGGTGTAAAACGATTCGGCATAGGCGCGGGCATAGGCGAGATTGTTGGGTTCCAATTCGGCGGCCTGCCGGAAATATTCCACGCCGCGAGCGAAAATTTCGTCCTCGGTAAGCTTGCGGGATGCGATCAAGTCGCGGCGGAAAAGGGTGTAAATATGCGCCAAACCATACGGATAAGCCGCGTTTTTGGGAGCAAGTTGGATGGCTTTTTCAAATGTGTCGGCAGCGGCGACGATTTGTCCGGAGCCCAAAAGAAGGTCAGCCTGGGCGGCTAGCACATCGTGGCGGCCGGGGTCGAGTGCGAGAGCTTTTTGCCAGGTGGCGAAGGCTTCCCCGCCCGATTCGATCTGCTGCAAAAATTCCGCATATACGACCAACGGCTCCGCCTCGGTGGGGTGACGGGCAATGAGATCGGTGTGCAACTTGCGGAAATGACTGAGTTCGACATCGGTAAAAGGGGTAGTGCGGCTGGCGGCGGCCATCTGGACGACTAGACGCAGTGAAGTGACCTCGCCCTGCATGGTTTCCTGCGCGGTGGGAGGCCGGGGGGTGTCGGATAAAACGTAGCCCGCCAATCCGATGCTACAAAGGAGGATCAAAAGCGCATTTTGCATGGAGCGTTGCGAACATCTCCCATCCATGTATCTTCTGCACGCAAATGTTTTCATTGACAGTCAAGGAACAAATTCTTATCGCCGCTGTGTTGGTGGCGTTATTCTGTGGTGCTGTGATCCAACATTTACGTCAGCAAGCACGCACGCAATTTCCCGATGCAGTGTCACTCGCAAAAAAACCTGGCGATACCACCGCTCTCGAACGTTAAGTAATTATAATCATCATGCCAAAAAACGGACTCCTGCAAACTCTCGACACTCTCCTCGAAAATGACGCCCGCTATGATCGCGAGGCGTATCTTTTTCTGAAGGAGGCACTCGAATTCACGGTCAAACAAAAGCGCAAAAACCGCACGAACGAAGTGCGCCATGTGACGCCGGAGGAATTGATCGATGGGGTGCGCCTTTTTGCCCTGCGCGAGTTTGGCCCCATGGTGCCGACTGTTTTGGAGACATGGGGGGTGAAAAATTGCGCCGACATCGGGGAGATCGTTTTCAACCTGATTCGAGCCGGGGTTTTTGGAAAAAACGACACCGATTCCATTGAGGATTTTCAAAAAGGATTCGATTTTCACGAGGCTTTCGTCGAACCTTTTCTTCCGGCGTCAAAACGCACGTCCGCACCTCTCAAAGCACCTCAAAGCCCTGCTGCATGAAATTTTTCTTCCCGTTATTTCTCATCATGTTTCACCTCTCCGACTCCGCCCTCGCTGCGCCTGCCGCATTGACCATTCCCGAACGCAACGTGCAAAAATGGGTCTTGCAAAATGGGCTCACGCTCATCGTTGAAGAAGATCACAGCTCGCCTGTCGCCAGCGTCCAGGCTTGGTGCAACACGGGCAGCATTCACGAAGGCGAACGGCTCGGCTCGGGCATGTCGCATATTTTGGAACACATGCTTTTTAAAGGCACCAAAACCCGCCCACCCGGGCGCATCGCCAACGAAGTGCAGGACGAAGGGGGCTACATCAATGCTTATACGTCCTTCGATCGGACGGTTTACTGGATCGAAGTGCCAGCCACCGGAGCAGCCAAAGCGGTCGATATTCTGGCCGACGCCATGGTCAATGCCACCCTTCCAGAGGAGGAATACATCAAGGAACAGGAAGTGATCCGGCGCGAATTTGCCATGGGTTACGACAACCCCGACCGGATGACTAGTCTGCTCCTTTTCAGCACCGCTTACCAGAAGCATCCTTACTCCCTGCCCGTGATCGGGCACATGAGCGTTTACAACACGCTCACCCGCGAGAATGTGCTCCAGTATTACAAGGCGCGTTACGTCCCAAACAACCTTACTTTCATCGTCGTCGGCGCGGTCGATGGCAAAAAAATCCACGCTCAACTCGAAGAATTCTATCAAGATTATTCGCGCGTCGCCCTGCCTTCGATCTACATCCCGCAGGAACCGCCTCAACTTGGCAAACGCGAGGTGCATCAGGAATTTCCCACCGAACTCAGCCGCGTCATGCTTGCCTGGCACGTCCCTGGCCTGGAACATCCCGACATCCCGGCCCTCGATGTGCTGGCCACGGTGATGGGCGACGGACGCACCGCCCGTCTTTACCGCGAATTGCGCGAGAAAAAAGGCCTCGTTTTTTCCATTTCCAGCTCCGTCTATTCACCTTCCGATCCCGGTGTGCTGGTCGTCTCCGCCGCCACCGATCCCGCCAAGCGCGTGGAAGCCACCCGCGAAATCGAAGAATTATTCGCCGCTGTCGCCCAGGACGGCATCACCACCGCAGAGCTCAATCGTGCCAAAAAAGCCTTCCTGGCCAGCACCATTGGCAGTCTGACCACCACCAGGGGACGCGCCGCCGACTTGGGTTCCAGTTGGCTCCTCGCCCGCAACCTCGATTTTTCCCGCGATTACATCGCCGCCGTCAATCAAGTGACCGTGGAAAAAGTTCGCGAAGTCGCCCGCAAATATATTACCCCTCAAAATCAGACCATCGTCTCGCTCAATCCTCCCGGCACTTTGACCCCCGCCAACACGGTTGATACTACAGCCCAGGCCAAGCCGATCCAAAAATTCACCTTATCGAATGGCTTGCGCCTCCTCGTTCGCGAGGATCCCCGTCTGCCGCTGGTTTCTGCCACCGCTGTTTTTCGCGCCGGACTCCTCGTCGAATCCCCCGAGACCGCTGGCATCAGCAAACTCTTTGCTAGCACCCTCATCAAAGGCACCAAAACCCGGTCCGCCGAAGAAATTGCCGACTCCATCGAATCCGTTGGCGGCAGTATTTCCAGCGAAGCCGGCAACAACTCCTTCGCCGTCAACCTCGAAGCGACCAAGGCAGATCTGCCCCTCATCGCGACCCTGCTCGCCGATGTCTTGCGCAACCCCTCCTTCCCTGAACCGGTGATCGCCCGCGAAAAAGAATCTCTGCTCGCCGCTCAAAAAGCCGAAAAAGAACAGGTCACCGCTGTCGCGCGTGATCTGATGCGCAAAACCCTCTTCCCCAATCATCCCTACGGCATTCGCGCCACGGGCACTCCCGAGACCGTCGCCGCCCTCACCCGCGATAACCTCGTCGCCTACCATAAAAATTACACCGTCGGCGAAAATGGCGTCATCGCCGTCTTCGGTGACGTCAAAGCTGGCGAAGTGCGGGCCCTCATCGAAAAACAACTCGCCACCCTCCCCAAAGGTGAACGGGCCATCGCCACCCCACCCCAGCCTGCCCCGCTTGCCCAGGAAATCAGTGTCGAACAAATCGAACCCAAGTCCCAGGCCATCCTCATGATCGGCTACCCCTCGGTCGATCTTTACGATCCCGACCGCCCCGCCCTGGACCTGATCGACGAAGCCAGCAGCGATCTTGGCTCCCGTTTTTTCGTCACCATTCGCGAAAATCTCGGCCTCGCCTATTTCGTTGGCACCAGCCAGCTCACCGGGCTCTCCCCTGGCGCCTTTAGTTTCTACCTCGGCACCGACCCTAAAAAAGTCGATAAAGTGCGCACCGCCATTCTCGATGAAATCGGCAAACTAGCCAGCGAAGGCCTCACCGCCGAAGAACTTCAGCGTGCCAAAAAGAAAACCCTCGGCCAGGAACTCATCCAAAACCAAAGCAACTCTGCCCTCGCTTACACTTGCGCTCTCAACGAACTCTACGATCTCGGCTTCGATTACTATCTCGGCACCGAAAAACGCATCAACGCCGTCACCCTCGAAGACACCAAACGCGTCGCACAAAAATACTTCCTCTCCAAACCTCGCGTCATCACCACCGTGCAACCCGCGCCTCCCAAAACCAACGAGGCCAGCGAAGTCAACAGCTCACCAATCAACCAGTAAACCCGTCATAAAATCATGGCTCAAATCCAAAAAGTCTCCTTCTCGGGCGAAATGACCCAGCGTTTCATCGAATTCGTCATCATGCAGGCCCAGCACGCGGCCCTGTTTCTTGGTCAGGTCCCCAATCCGCAGACCGGCGAAGTCACCGTCAATCTCGAAGCCGCCACCCTCTTCATCGGGCAACTCGAAATGATCTCCGAAAAAACCCGCGGCAACCTGAATTCCGACGAGGCCCACGTTCTCGAAAGCACGCTCGCAAGTCTGCACGAAGCTTTTCTCCAGATCACCCATTACAAACCCGACGATCTCCCCCTGGAAAGCTCCCCCACCCTTCACACGCCCGCTCCCGCCGCATCCTCCTCCGTCATCTCCTCCGCCCCCGAGGCCGACAACAAAAAGCGCTTTACCAAAAGCTACGGCGCCTGATTTCTCCGCAAGGAACCAGGATTTAAGATCCGACATCACGGGGGATCAACTTCAGCTTGATTCTTTTCCACAATCCGCCGGTCGGCATTATTGGAAAATGATCTTACAGGTTGTTGTCATTTATTCGGATTTAGTCCAGAATCCTTCCCCCACCCCTCAATTTCCTTTCTCATGCGCTCCTGTCACATCGGCCCCCTCTCTCTTGGCACCGGCAAGCCCGTATTCATCCTCGGCCCTTGCGTGATCGAATCCCCGGAATTTCTCAGCCGGATGGCTGCCGGGATCGATCAGATTTGTCGTTCGCTCGGTGCCAGCTACATCCTTAAGGCGAGTTACGATAAAGCCAATCGCACCTCCGTCGCTTCCTATCGCGGGATCGATATTGACGAAGGCTGCCAGCTCCTCGCCGATCTCGGCCAGCAATACGGCGTGCCCGTCACCACCGATGTCCACTCTCCCCGCGATGCCGCCATCGCTGCCGGGACCATCGATCTTTTGCAAATTCCCGCCTTTCTCTGTCGTCAGACCGATCTCATCATCGCCGCCGCCGAGACCGGGCGCGCTGTCAACGTAAAAAAAGGCCAGTTCCTCGCTCCCTGGGATGTCCGTAATATCGCCGAAAAACTCCAGGCTCACGGCTGCGAAAATTTCTTCTTCACCGAACGCGGCACCACCTTCGGCTACAACAATCTCGTCGCCGACATGCGTTCCCTCTACTGGATTCGCGAACAAGGCTACCCCGTCGTCTTCGACGCCACCCACAGCGTGCAACGCCCCGGAGGTGCCGGTTCCTCGACCAGTGGCGATGGCATTCTTGCCCCCGTCCTTGCCCGGGCCGCTGTCGCCGCCGGATGCGATGGCGTCTTTCTCGAGACCCACGAAAACCCCGCCGCCGCCCTTTCCGACGGACCCAACCAAGTTCCTCTTGCCGACCTTCACGGAGTCCTCCATTCTTTATTGAAAATCCATGCTGCCCTCGCCTAAATTTCTCCTCCTTGCAGCCGGTCTCACGCTTTTTCTCGTCGGCCCACTCCTCGCCAACGAGGACCTGGCCGCCGCCAAAACGGAGGAACTCACCGAGGACTCCAATAAAATCAACCTCGCCATCCCCACCAAACAACCCGTCAAAGGCCTTCATCTCCCCATCTACGACCTCAAAGGTAAACTCAAAATGCAATTCGACGCCCGCACCGCCACCCGGCTCGAAGACGACATCGTCGAAATGGCCGGGCTGCGAATCAACATTTACGACGACGCCGGTCGCCGCGAAATGCTCGTCGCATTCCCCCTCGCATTTTACGAACTCAAAACCAGCCTCATCAAATCCAAAGAAAGCGTCGAAGTCCGGCGCACCGACTTTGTCCTCACCGGTGTCGGCATGGAATTCGACACCAAAAAGAAAGCTGGACGCGTTTTTAGTCAGATTCGGATGGAAATTTTCGACCGTCCCACCGATATTCCACTTTCCAATGATCCGTAAAATATCTCATCTCGCCATCATCGGCCTTTGTTTCCTTGGCGCCACCTCCTCTTTTGCCCAGGATAAAAACCTTAGCCTCTTTGGCGACAACAAGGCCAAAGGCCCCACCATCATCACCGCCACCCAGGAAGCCTCTTTCGACTCCCAAAACAGCGTCGCCATCTTCACCGGCGATGTCCAGGTGCAGGATCCGCAATTTAGCATGACCTGCGACCGTCTCACCGTGCAGCTCGACAAAGACAACGGCGGCATCAAACAAGCCGAGGCCGATGGCAGCGTCCTCATCGTCTCCATCAGCAAAGATAAAAACGGTGGCCCCGACACCAAATCCACCGGTAAAGCAGATCGCGCCATTTATACCCCCGGCAACGGCCAGATCGCCCTCTCCGGCACCCCGCAAATCCAACAGGGCGGCAACCTCCACATCGCCACCGAAGCCGGCACCCGCATGCTCCTTTTCCGCGATGGACGCCTTAAAACCGTCGGCGGCAGCCGCACCATCATCCAACCCGTCGCCAAGGAAAACCAGGCTCCCCGCTGATTTCCCCCCCCACCCCGACCCGCCCCGTCTTTTCCCATGTCGGCCCCGCTTTTACAGACCGAAAAACTGGTTAAAACCTACGGTGGACGTTCCGTGGTCAACGGCGTCGATGTCAACGTCCGCGCCGGAGAAGTCGTTGGCCTTCTCGGCCCCAATGGCGCGGGTAAAACCACCAGCTTTTACATGATCGTCGGCCTCATCCGCCCCGATGGCGGCCAGGTCCAGTTTCAGGGTAAAAACGTCACCTCCCTCCCCATGCATCAGCGCGCCCGCATGGGCATGGGCTATCTTCCCCAGGAGGAATCCATTTTCCGGCGGCTCACCGTCGAGGAAAACATCCTCGCCATCCTCGAAACCACATCCCTCAACCGTCAGCAACGCAAGGCCCGTTGCGCCGAACTTCTTTCCCAATTTGGCATCGAGCACATCGCCAAAAACATTGCCCTCACCCTTTCGGGCGGAGAAAAACGTCGCCTTACCATTGCCCGTTCGCTCGTCACCAGTCCGAAGCTCCTCATGCTTGACGAACCTTTTAGCGGAGTCGATCCCATCGCTGTCTCCGAGGTGCAACAAATCATCGCCAACCTGCGCAAGTCTGGCCTGGGTATTTTGATTACCGACCACAACGTGCGGGAAACGCTCAGCATCGTGGATCGCGCTTATCTTTTATTTGAGGGCAAGGTAAGGAGCGAGGGCGACAAGGATTTCCTGATCAACGACCCCACCAGCCGCCGCCTCTATCTGGGCGAAAGTTTTCAAATGTAAAGCCGTGGGTCGAGAGGTAGAAAAACAGATGACGTAGCGGCGTCTATGAGCGACGAATCGGCCAGCATTTATAAATTAGGTTAAAACAAATAAAAAGCCGCTGGCATTACACCAGCGGCTTCCTATAGAAATGCTTTTAAACCGATGTATCCGCCTGGCGGATAGGGAATATGATAGGGTCAATGACCCCGGTCTGCACTATCTAACTTTGTCTTGAATACCTCACAACAATAGGAACTCCAATGAACACTGCAAGCGAAAAAAACAAAAACTCCTGTACCGCCCGCGATCTGCAACTCGCCTTCGACGTCGGCCACAGCTCCATCGGCTGGGCCGTCCTTCAAGTCCTCGCTGGCCAATCTCCCAAACTCCTCGGCTGCGGCAGCGTCATCTTCCCCGCTGACGATTGCCTCGCCTCGCAACGCCGCACTTTCCGCCGCCAACGCCGCCACATCCGCAGCACCCGCCAACGCATTTCCCGAATCGCCCGCTTGTTGGAAAATCTCTTGGGTGATTCCATCCCTGAGCTTGCCAAAGAGTTAGCTATCTATCGCGACAACTCCCGTCGCGAGCAACTCACCGGCATTGGCCTAAAAGCTCCCTGGCTCCTCGCCGCCCGCGTCTTACAGGGCGGTGCTCTTGTTTCCTGGAGCGAACTTTGGAACATACTCCGCTGGTATGCCCACAACCGTGGCTACGACGGCAACAAAGCCTGGAGCCGACTTGATGCAGATGCCGCAGCCGAAAAGGAGGACGCCGAGAAAGTCCTCAACGCCCGTTCCCTTTACGACAAATACGGCTTTCACAGCATGTGTGAAACCTGGGCTGCTTTTTGCGGTTTGAACCCTCTTATCGACGCACCCAACTGGCCCGGCGACAAACGCCCCAAGGGCCTCAACGCCGCCTTCCCGCGTGAGGACGTCGAGCTTGAAGTCCGCACCATCCTCGCAAAACACCTCGGCATCCTCCCGCATCTTGACGCCGCCCTTATCCGCACCCTCATGGAAGATTGGACCGCCGTCACTTGTGCCGATGTGCGCCTGCCTGCCCGTTTCCAGGGGGGTCTCCTTTTCGGTCAACTGGTCCCTCGCTTCGATAACCGCATCATCGCTCGCTGCCCCATCGCCTACGAGCAAATCTACCAGGACGTGCTCGCCGAGACCGGCGGCAGCGAAGCCGCAAAAAACCAAGCTGACAAACAATCCAAAGTCCCCTCCGCCGCCTGCGTCGAATTCTTCCGCTACCGCTGGACTATGCAACTCGCCAACGTTCAACTCGCCACCGACAACCCCAAAAAGCCGCGACGCCTCACCGCCGACGAACGCCGCCAGATGGACACCCGCATGAGCCAACGCGGAGCCTTGACCAAAGGCGAATTCATCAAGGCCATTGAAGAAATCACGGGCATCAAGACCAGCAACGTCAAACAAATGCTCCTCCACCCCGACGCCGACAAAGCCCTCGTCGTCGATCCCGTCCAGCGCGTCCTCACAGGCGAAGACCTGGCTCCCTTTTACCAAGCCTTGCCCGAACGCCTACAAAAACGCGTCAAAGGTAAACTCCGTAAAGGCGACCGCCTCACACTCCAAGCCATTTACGACGATCTCGCCAAACTGGGCGACACCGCCGCCTTCGATGCCCAGATCTCCCGCAAACTCGACATCGCCAGTAGCAAACAGGGCAAAAAAACGGACACCCTTACGCGCAAAAACATCCTCTCCACCGCATTCCAGATTCCAGCCCTTTCAGGCCGTGCCCCACACAGCCGCAAAGTCATGCAATCCGTAATTGATTTTATCTTCTCCACGGATCGTCATCCAGCAGAAGAAGACAGTCCTCTCTATCGCAGCGCCTCCATTCGCAATGCCCAACTTCAGCGCGCCATCGACGACCAGACAAATAACCACCTCGTCCGCCATCGCCTCCTCTTGCTCAGCCGTCTCCACACCGATCTTCTGGCAGCCTACGCCGACGAGGACACGGACCGCGTGGGCCGCATCACCATCGAAGTCAACCGAGACCTCCGCGAACTTTCCGGCAAGACCAACAAACAAATTGCCCAAGACATGGGACTGCGACTCTCCAACTTCAAAGGCGTTACCGAAAAGCTGGAGACACTCCTCAAAGGCACCAACATCCCCATCAACTCCAGCCTCATTCGCAAAGCTCGCATTGCCGAAGACCTCGGCTGGACCTGCCCTTACACCGGCAAACCTTACGACGTTTACGACCTCATTCATCGTCGTGTGGACAAGGACCACGTCATCCCGCGCAGCGAACGCGCCAGCGACAGCCTGGACTCACTCGTCATCACCTTTAGCGAAGTCAATCGCATGAAAGGCAAACGCACCGCCGCCAAATTCATCGAGGAATTCCAAAGCCAACCCGTCGATGGCCTGCCCCAGCTCTTCATCAAACCGCTAACCACCTTCTTCAAAGATGTCGAGGCCCTCGAAAACTTCAAAGGTCACGACGACGACAAACGTCGCAAGAAAAATCGCAAACGCCTCCTCCTCCTCCGCGATTACGTGGAAAAGGAATTCGTCCCCGGCGACCTTACCCAGACCTCCCAACTCGTCCGCCTCGGAGCGCAAGCTTTAGAATACGCCTACCAGAATGCAGCGCAGAAACCCGTCATCACCTCCTTGCCGGGCAGCGTTACCGGCACCGTCCGCAAAGCCTGGCACCTGCTCCCGCTTCTGAAATTTGGCAACCCGCAAGTCGTGGACCCACTCACAGGCCAGACCCACAATAAGACCGAGATTCGCGACATCACCCACCTCCACCACGCCCTCGATGCCTGCACGTTGGCTTTTGCTTCCCTCTTCCTGCCTCGTGATGGCGGCGCGTGGGAATTGCTGTTGAAAAGACGCCTTAACCCCGCCGAACAAACCCTTGCCCGTGCCCACTTCGGTAAAAACGTCGAATTCGAGGCCGACGGCACCATGCGCCTTCTCGACCTGCCGGAGCATTTCAAAAAACAAATCAGCACCCAACTCGCTGCCCGCCGCGTCGTCATGCACATCCCCACCGAATTTTCTGGTCTCCGGGCTGAACTCAACGCCTGGCGCGTGCGCAGCGTGGAAAATGGCGAAGCCCTCCTCCGCCAGCGGATGCGCCAGCCCGACGGCTCCCGCCCGCTCAAAGAGAAAAAGGAAAAAACCAGCAAACTCATCGGCCTGCGTCCCGGCAAACTACAAAACCTTAAAGCAGCCCTCATCATCGGCGACAACTACGGCCTCGCCCTCGACCCCGAACCCGTCATCATCCCTTTCCACCAAGTCTGGGTGCGGCTCCGCGAGCTAAAGACCAGAAATGGCGGCAAACCCGTCCGCGTCCTCCGCAACGGGATGCTCATCCGTCTGCATCAAGGCAAATACCTCGGCGTCTGGCGTATCTTCTCTGTCAAAAACAATACCACTGGCATGGCACTGGACATGGGACGCCCCGATGTCTGCCGCCTTCGCAACAAGACAGAAGGCCATAAAATTAACGTCCTCCTCTCCAGCTTACTCCGCGATGGCTTGGAAATCGTGCAAACTAGTCTCTCCGGCGTCGATGCCACCGAACCGTCTCCAATTAAGAAATAACCCCTCCCGGTCATGAGACCGGAAGGGGCTAGGTATTCAGGCAAAGCCGGGGATGCACAACTATTTTTATTTAGTTTTCAACCAACGCTTTGCAGCCACTTCCTAATCCCGATGAATCCTTCAGAATTTAATAATCTTTTTTTAGTAACTGGGCACACTATCATTTCTCTGGAGTTATCCAACGAGCCGATCACCGACGCCCGTGGAAATGAAGCTCTCGGTTGGACGCAAACCATTGGACGGGAAATGCGCATCCAGATACTGGCCGAACTTGATGAAAAGGAAATATCCGTCACGCTTTACCATGAGGTCTTGGAAGCAGTTTTGTTGTCTTGCAGACACCCACCCAACTCAATGGTGAAGTTCTGCGAGTCAGATTTCGATCTCACCGCTTATGCCATGTATGAAAAAATTGGCGCTGCCACTCCTAATAACATAAACCACATGTTGCAAATTCTTGGTTTTCGGCCAGAATGACATATGTTTTGGCACCCGGAAATTCAGATCGAATTGATCAAGCTCGTCAACGGGGATCGATTATTGCGCCTCACCGAACCTAAAGCGGCCCTGACGTTGGAGCGAAAGATTGACCCGAAACAACCTGTTTTGCGCCAAAAACAGAATCTAATGACCGTGTTTGAGGCCGCATTGGAGCGGTCTGCGAGCCTTGCGAGTTAACTGCTTTAACGTTTCCTTGGGATTACGCAGTTTGTTTAGATCCCGCTAAAACTTTAAACCTATTGTTTTTTGTCCATTTTTCTCCATAGAAGTGTATGTAAATTCTTAAAGTGTCATTCTGGTCTCCTACAATACCGCAGGCAGGTTGCTCGCAGCGTTGACCAGGGGAGCGCACGCGACTCGCGTGCAGTTTTCGGCGACTCGCCGAAAACCCGTCCCTCTTCTGGCGATAGCCACCTTTCTCCCAAATCAAAGTCACCCGAAATAAAATGCGTTATCTCCGAATAAGGGGCACACTAGGCGAACCCTAGATCGCCTTGCCAATTTCTCCCCCCACGAGGCAATCGCCCCAATCAGCACGCCCAGTGATCCCAAGGCAACGCTCCCCAAACCGAAGGCCGACTGGCAACAAATACTTGCCTATTTTTACTTAAAAATAGATTGACTCGTTTGCTGGTTTGTTTTTAATTACCTACAGGTTTATCATTTCGGAGGTCCTTCTCATGGCAATTCTCACCTGGCGCTTTCTAATAAATCAACTTGTTTCGGTGTCGAAAGGTCGGCGCAAGCGGATGAACAGCATCATTGCCGATACCTATCCGAACATGCAAAGCGGGTCTTTGACCAATCCTCTTCTGGTGCCAATGCTGCCGGTGTTGGCCGCCGAGATAAACGATGTGGAGGAGCAAGGCGCACCTACAACGCCAGTGGTGTAGTTAAAAAAATGGCGGATTGCAAAAAAACCGTAAGGGCCTAGTCTAATGAGCGATGAAACTCCGAATCGATCTGCTGAATCACCTGACGGACGAGGACGTTCTGGAGGAGGTGATGGCGAACAATCACCGTTACAAGCCAGAGCCGCTTTTCTCAAAAACCGGAATTGGGAGTCTGTCGTCAGCTACAACCGAGGAGCGTGCGCAAGAGGAAGCGCGCAGCACGGCCCTCGTGCAGAGGCTTTTGCAGCGTGCGAGCGAGACTGGGAAGAGCGACAAGCGGTAGAGGTCACTTTTCTGGAGCTGCTGGACTCACTCCAAAGCTTTCATCGGCAGGCGCCATTTCTTTTCTTTAACGGAAACACATTTGCCGATGTGGCGAGGCAGATTGCGACGGCGATTTTTGCAGAACTTCCCACCACCCGAAGACGCGAGGTGATCTCGGCGGTGGCCCATTATGTGGCAGGTGTGCTGGACCGCGAATCGATGGCTGCGGCGGTGGAAAGTCTCTGGCGGGTGGCGCAGATCGGAGTCGGAAACCGGGTAAAAACGTTGCGGGGTTCGTTGCACGGGGTGGTGGTGCGGCTGCAGGACGACGGGCGGGTGGTCTGGCGGGCAGCGGAGTCGGGGAGCGAGTTGGTGTCGCTCCCCGAGAGTCTGTCGGCGGATGATTGAGAATTTTAAAGCAGAGAGATTGCCCAGACCCTTCTTGCACCATTTCTCATTGCCGTGTAAAAACCAACCCATGGCCACTTACTTTACGGATACTAAAGCGCGGGAGCAATTTCCCAAGATGTTGGCACAGGCGGAGAAAAAAGGGGGGGTCATCGGTATTACCGGCCAAGGACATACGGCGGCGTATCTGCTCTCGGAGCAAAATTTGATGTCTCTGCAGGAGACGATGGAGATTCTAGCCGATCCGAAGGCGATGGCGGCGATCCGCAAAGCCAGGGCGGGACGGGGCAAGTATCATCCCCTCTCCAGCCTGGATAAGCTTGGATGAAGGCTAGCGTCGAACTGGAGCGACAGGTGCTGGATTTTACCGGCTCATTGCCTCCAGGGCCCAGGCGGGACTTTCAGCGCGCGCTGCCGCAGTTGGAGAAGGGAAAGGGCGATGTGCGTCCGCTGCGAGTGGGGCTGGAGGGTTTCTTTCGAGTGCGGGTGATGTCCTATCGCGTTGTGTTTTTTCGACCTGAGCCGCTGGTCATTCGATGCGCGTTCGCCGAGCGGCGCAGTGTGGTCTATGAAATGTATGCCAATCTGCTGGCTGGCGAATGAGTTTTCAAGCAAAGTATCTGTCCGATGTCTTTTCATATCGTCAGCATCGATTCGCCACAGTGTTCGCTGAGTTGTAAGGACGGGCAACTCACTTGCAAAGTGCCGGGGGAGAAGGATCGGACGTTGCCGCTGGAGGATGTTGCGTCGATTATCATCACGAGTTTTTCGGCGAGCATTCACAGCAATCTGTTTCTGGAGGCGGCGAAACACGGGGTGGCGCTGATTATTTGCGAGGATTTCAAGCCGACAAGCCTGGTCCTGCCTGCGAATCGCTCGACGGATACGTTATTGAGCCGGGCGTTGCTTAAGCTCGACGAAAAAACGCTGGCCCGGCTTTGGCAGCAGACGGTGGATGCGAAATGTCGCAATCAACACGCGCTGGCGGAATATCTCGCTCCGGGAGATGTGGCACTCAAGCTCCTGCACGAGACGGCTTGGGGCCGCAAGCCGCATAAAGAGGCAATCTGCGCGAAGCTATTCTGGAATGCGTTTGGCCGCAGCATGGGAGAGCCGGATTTTACGCGGGAGCGCGGGGCGGCGGGGCTGAATCATTTGCTGAATTACGGGTATGCGGTGTTGCTTTCGACGATTCTCCAGAAGCTTTTCGGGGTGGGATTGGACCCGACGTTTGGTATTTCCCACGTGGCGCGGGAGAGAAGCACGCCGCTGGCCTATGATTTGATGGAGCCGTTCCGACCGTGTGTGGATTGGCGCGTGGCACAATGGGTGCGCCAGCAAAAAGTGTTGCGCGACTCTCAACCCTCAACGCTCAGCTCTCAACCTCTGTCCGTCACGCCGGAGTTTCGCAAATGGGTGACGGGGTTTCCGCTGGTGCGGGTGGATTATTTGGATTTGACCCTGGATGTGCGGAGTTGCATGGAGGGCGTGGTGCGGAATTTTCGCCGGGCGGTGCTGCACAACGACTCCAAACTTTATAAACCATGGACACCGAAAAATTCAAAATGGGCTGGCTGATTGTGGCATTCGATCTGCCTGTAGGGACGAAGCCGCAGCGGAAAGCGGCATCGGGTTTCCGCGAATGGCTCAAGGACGATGGGTATCAAATGTTGCAGTTCAGCGTGTATGCAAGGGCCTGTGTGACTTACGCGAGACAGGAGACGCATATCGCGCGGGTGAAGCAGAATTTGCCGGAGGAAGGGAGTGTCCGGGCGATTTTTGTGACGCGGGCGCAATGGGAACGGAGCTTCGTTTTGCACGGCAGCCCGGCAAAAGAGGTTTCACCGGAGGATTTACCAGAGCAGATCCAATTCTGGTAAACCCTTGGCGGGGAGGGCATTACAATTTGGGATTATGCCCCCCCCAGCTTTGTATTCAAGGCAAAGCGGGCCTCGTCGAGGACGACGACATGCCATTATTATGCCCCCCCCCAGCTTTGTATTCAAGGCAAAGCCAGGCTGCCCGCTATGACGTTTGTGGTGAGATTATGCCCCCCCCAGCTTTGTATTCAAGGC
>JBBRFA010000081.1:0-16611 GCA_038225185.1 Chthoniobacterales bacterium | reverse complement strand
CCCCTGGCAACCCGAGCATCGGCTGGTTCGCATCGGATTACGCGGACAGGATGTTAGTCGCGACTCGGGTAAACCTTCCAATCTTGTCTTTCTCATCGATGTCTCCGGTTCGATGGATAAACCCAACAAACTGCCTTTGCTTAAACAAAGCCTCCGCCTGCTGATCGATCAACTGGGCGAAAATGATCGTGTCGCCCTCGTTGTTTACGCCGGTCAATCCGGTGTCGTCCTGCCTTCCACTGCCAACAAAGCAGCGCTCGTGGCCGCTCTCGACGATTTGCGTCCCGGCGGCAGCACCAATGGAGCCTCGGGTATCCAACTCGCCTACGAGCAAGCCCAGGCCAACTTCCGTCCCGACGGCATTAACCGCGTCATTCTCGCCACCGATGGCGATTTCAATGTCGGCTCCACCAACCAAAGCGATCTGGTCGATCTCATCACCGAAAAAGCCAAATCCGGGGTCTTTCTCTCAGTGCTGGGTTTCGGAACCGGCAATTTGAAGGATTCCACCATGGAAAAACTGGCGAATAAGGGCAACGGCAACTATGCCTACATCGACAGCCTGCGCGAAGGTAGAAAAGTGCTCGTCGAACAAATTGGCGGCACCCTGGTTACCATCGCAAAGGACGTAAAAATCCAGGTCGAATTCAACCCCGCCCTGGTCGGGAGCTACCGGCTTGTCGGCTACGAAAATCGCGCCTTAAAAAAAGAGGATTTCTCCGACGACAAAAAAGACGCCGGCGAGCTTGGCGCAGGGCATACTGTCACCGCGCTTTACGAAGTGGTGATGAATGGTGCGCTCTCGCCCACTGTGGCCACCGAGCCGCTTAAATACTCGAATCACATGCAGACCGCAGTGCTTCCCAGCGGCGAATTGTTAACCGTCAAACTTCGCTACAAACAACCCGCGGGTGAGGTGAGCGAAAAGCTGGAATTTCCGCTCGTAGATCGCGGCCTGCGCCTCGCCCAGGTGAGTGCCGACTTCCGTTTTGCCACGGCGGTGGCCGAGTTTGGTCAGTTATTGCGCGACTCCGAACACAAGCAACTCTCGAGTTGGGACGCCGTGCTGGCCCGGGCCGAAGCTGCCCGCGGTCCCGACAACGCCGGGTATCGCACGGAATTCATCGAGCTGGTTCGCAAAGCCCGCTCGCTGGCGGATCGCGAAGGATAACATTTGCAGCCACGGAGAGGCGTGAATTTTTTCGTTTCCAATGCGACGCCAAACCGCTTTGATGGACGATAACATGCTTCGGGCTCCTCTTTTTCTCGTTCTCCTATTCCTCGTCGGTTGTGCCACCCCTCAACCCACGCCGACCGCTTTACCACGGGTCAATGTGCTGCCGCTGGCTCTCGATGATATTTTTTCTTTCCGCAAAACCATCCTTTTTCACAACAGCAACACCCGTCCCCAGACCCGCAACGAGTTCATCAACGCCCGCACCAAAAAAATCAATTACGGCGCGGTCGATAACATCGATTACCTGGCTCGACGCGGCAATTACTTTACCTTTTACTGGCGGGCCAATCGTCCGTCGGAACTCACCGTGCGCCTCGAATATCGCACCCAAAAACTCGGCGATTACGTTCAGGCCCGCGAAATCAGCTACACCAATGCAAGTGGCACGATTAAAACCGAGTTTGCCGTCATCGGGGACGACTATCTTTCGGATGGACCGATCAATTCCTGGCGCGCGGTGCTTATCGAAGACGGTAAAATCGTCGCTCTCACGCAATCGTATCTGTGGAATTAAAAGGTTTTTTTAAGCCAAAATCGTTTTCCAGCGGGCTAGTTCGCTCTGCACATTTTCGGGGCTGGGAGCTCCGATGCCCTTGCGAGCGGCAAGCGAGGCTGCCGGGTTGAGCATCGCAAAGAGATCGCTGGAAAATTGGGGGGCGGCGTTTTGATAGTCGGCCAAAGACAGATCGGCGAGACCGACCCGACGCTCATTGCACAAGGCAACCAGGCCGCCGATGATTTCGTGGGAATGACGAAATGGGACACCTTTTTTGACCAGATAATCGGCCAGATCGGTGGCGATAAGATTCCAATCCGAGGCGGCATCGGCCATGCGGGCCGTGTTTGGCCGGGCTTCTGAAATCATTCCAGCAAATACCGCCAAAGTATTCAAAATGGTGTCGATGGAATCGAAAACCGGCTCCTTATCCTCCTGCATGTCGCGATTATAAGTCATGGGCAGACCCTTGAGCGTGGTCAGCAGGGAAACCAGATTGCCAGTGAGACGCCCGGTTTTTCCACGGGTCAATTCGGCGACATCGGGGTTTTTTTTCTGCGGCATGAGACTGCTGCCCGTGGTGTAGGCATCGCTGAGTTGCAAAAATCCGAATTCCGTCGAGGCCCAGAGAATGACGTCTTCGCTAAGGCGGGAAAGATGCGTGCCGATGAGGGCGAGTGCGGCGAGCAGTTCCACGGCAAAATCGCGGTCGCTCACGGCATCCATGCTGTTGTGGGTAACGCCATCGAATTCCAGGAGATCGGCAATGAGCGTGCGATCCAGCACGATGGTGGACCCGGCGATGGCGCCCGAGCCGAGCGGGAGCAAATTAAGCCTGCGCCGGGTGTCGGCAAGCCGGTCTGTATCGCGGGCAAACATTTCGATGTAAGCGAGCAAATGATGCGCGAAAAAGACGGGTTGCGCCCTTTGCAAGTGGGTGTAACCGGGCATGATGGCGTCGGCGTAATCGGAGGCAAGTTGCAGGAGACTGGATTGCAGCGTGCGCAGGGCCAGCGAGATTTTCGAGATTTCGTCGCGCAAATAAAGTCGCAGATCGGTGGCCACCTGGTCGTTGCGCGAACGGGCGGTGTGCAGTTTGGCGCCTGCCGGACCGATGCGCCGGGTCAATTCCGCTTCAATGTTCATGTGAACATCCTCCAAGGCGATCTCCCATTGAAAATTCCCTGCGTCGATGTCGGCTTCGATACCGCGCAGCCCGGTTTCAATCTGGATAAATTCCTCTGGAGAAATCAATCCCGCTTCGCGCAACGCCGTGGCATGGGCGATGGAACCGCGAATGTCGTGACGATAAAGACGCCAATCGAAAGAAATCGATTCGGAAAACGTGCGGAGAAGTTCCGCAGTGGATTGTTGAAAACGTCCGCGCCACATGGTGGAGGAGGTTTATCGCAGCGATCTCTTGGATGACAAGACGAAAGCACCATGCGGAAGTGTTCCGCAGATAATTTCGCTCGGGAAAACAGGTGATTGAAGAAAAATCAAGCCACAGCGGCCAGCTTGGCGACGAGATCTTTTTTACTGGTGGAAGCGCCGACGATTTGCTCGACGACCTGGCCACCTTTAAAGATTAAAAGAGTGGGCATGGCGCGGATGCCGTATTTGTGGGTGAGTTCGGGATTGAGATCGACATCGACTTTAACGACTTTAAATGCAGGATTTTCCGAAGCGATTTCGTCGAGGATCGGGGCGATCATTTTGCATGGGCCGCACCAAGTTGCCCAGAAATCGACCAAAACAGGGCCGGTTGATTGCAGGACTTCGAGGTCGAAGGTGGATTCAGTGACAGTAACAAGGTTTGCGCTGGACATAAGTATTGATTTTTAGAGAAAGATCCAAAGTTGGATGAGAAAAGCCACGAGGGAGAAAGCGAATGCGGCAATGCTGAGCGGTTGGACCAAGCTGTCGGCAGATTCGGTGTTTGTCTTGACGGTTTGGACGAGGGGCCGGGTATTGGACCCCGGAGCGGTGGAAAGAGGCTGGGTCTGTTGCAGTTTGACCGTGGCTTTGGGCAAATCCTTGGGTTGTTGCGGGATTTGTATGCGCGCCGTTTCTTTTTTTGGACTCGGCTTGAGGGTGACTGGAGCGATCTCCGAGGAAGCGGCCTTGGCCACGCCAGCGATAGGTGCTAGAGGAGCCGCAGGAGCCAGGGGCCTGTTGACGGGTGCCGCGGGAGCAATTGGCGCAACCGGCGCGCCCGAAGGTGCGAGCGGGACGAAGGGAGCAGGTGGCAGCGCAGTCGCAACGACTGGAGCTGAGGGTGCTACCGGTGCTGCGGGTGCTGCGGGTGCGACTGTTGCCACAGGTGGTTTGACCTGTGGAATAAGCGGTGTGACCGGAGCGGGTGGTTTGGCGCCGAGGGTTTGAGGTATCAAAGGGGTGATCGTAGTTCCGGAAGGAATCGGACGTAATCCTGGGCCTGGTGTCACAGCGGCGGGCTGAGACGATGGAAAAGAGGACACTGCGGGAGTGGAGGGGGTCGAACCAATGGGTCTCGGCGGAATGAAGCCCACTGGAGTCGCTGGTGTAAAAGGCTTGAATTGAGGTGCTGCCGGGCTGCCAGGCACACTGGCTACCGAAGGAGACATCGGTTTCGGTAAAACCCCAGGAGACGGAGGCAATGGAATGGCGGATGGAGACGAGGCAGGTGGAATGACCGGGCTGGGAGAATGGGAGGCTCCGACAGGGGGGAGATTGATGCGGACAGTTTCGCGTTTTACAACCGGCCCGCCAGTGCCGCCAATCGGACGTGGTGGAAGGGTGATTCTGACAGTTTCTTTTTTGGATTCGTCGCTCATTTTCTTATCTGGGGTGTAAAATATGGATGATTTCTATTAGGTTCAGTGGTCAGCTATCGCATTCTCGGGAAAAGCTGTCAATCCTCATGAACAGTTTATGCTGAGGAATTTACACATTAAAATTCATTCGAGATCAAGACTTTACCCAATCAAAATTCTCGCCGAAGATATTCTGACAATGAAAATTCTTGTTACCGGCGGCGCCGGATTTATTGGTTCCCATCTGGTGGAGCACGCTTTGCGTCGTGGAGATACGGTGGGTGTGCTGGATGATTTTAACGATTATTACTCCCCCTCGATCAAAGAATCCAATCTCGCGGCGGTCACGGGGAGAATCACCTTGCATCGTTTGGATCTGGGCGAGCAGACCGCGGTAAAAAAACTCATCAAAGAAGGTGGTTACGACACCATCGTGCATCTTGCGGCGCGGGCCGGGGTGCGTCCATCGATGCTGCAGCCGGAGCTTTATCTCGATACCAATATCAAGGGCACTTTCAATATGCTCGAAGCGGCTCGCGAAGCAGGCGTCAAAAGGTTTGTTTTTGCCTCCAGCTCCTCAGTTTACGGAGCATCGCCGGTGGTGCCGTTTTCCGAAGATCAACCTCTTTCCCAGACGCTCAGCCCTTATGCAGCCACCAAACTGGCGGGCGAGACGATTTGCTCCAATTACGCTTATCTCTATGGCATTCGCGTGGTTTGTCTGCGGTTTTTCACGGTTTACGGCCCGCGCCAACGTCCCGATCTCGCCATTCATCAATTCACCCGCAAAATCGATCAAGGGATTGCCATCGATCAATTCGGTGATGGTTCCACCCAGCGCGATTATACTTATATTGACGACATCATCCAAGGCATTCAAGGAGCGATCGATTATCAAGGTGAACTCTTCGATATTTTCAACCTCGGCGAAAGCGAGACTACCACCCTGGCAGAACTCATCGCCCGAATCGAAGAATCCGTGGGAAAAAAAGCGCTCATCCATCATCTCCCCGAGCAACTGGGCGATATGCCCCGCACTTTTGCCAACATCGACAAAGCCCGGCGACTCCTCGGTTATCGACCGACCACTTCGATTTCCGAGGGTATCCCGAAATTTGTCGCATGGTATCGCTCTTTGAGCTAATTCTGACTGGTGCAAGCCCCCTCTTCTGTCGTCGATCTCGCCCGGCAGCTCATCGCCATCCCCAGCGTCAATCCAACTGGCGATCCCGGCACTCTTCACACCGGTGAATTGGCTGTGGCGGAATTTTTAAAGGATTTTCTCACCCTCGCCGGAGCCGAGGTCACTCTCGAAGAAGTATTACCCGGCAGACCCAATGTGATCGCCCGCTTCCCAACAGATCGTCCAGGCAAGCCTGTGCTCGGGTTTGCCCCGCATACCGACACGGTCGGCGTGGGAGGAATGAAGATCGATCCTTTTGCTGCTGAGATCAAAAACGGTCGTCTTTACGGTCGTGGCTCCTGCGATACCAAAGGCCCCATGGCCGCGCAACTTTGGGCTTTGTGGCAGTTGCGCGATCAACTAGCCTCCCTCTCGCACGAAATCGTTTTCCTTGGCCTGATGGATGAGGAATCCGGCCAGACCGGTGCCGCAGCCGCAGCGCAATCCGTCCCGCTCGATTTTGTCCTTGTCGGCGAACCCACCAGCATGGAAATCGTCCACACGCACAAAGGCAGCCTTTGGCTCGAAGTCACCGCGACAGGAGTAGCCTCCCACAGTTCGCGTCCCGATCTGGGGCGCAATGCGATCTACGCCATCAGCCGCGTCATTCACCATCTCGAAACGGTCGTCATACCACGTCTCTCCTTAAAAACGCATCCCATTCTCGGCTCGCCCACTTTGAGCGTGGGCATGATTCGCGGCGGCAGTAAAATCAATGTCGTCCCCGATTCCTGTTGGTTGCAAGTCGATGTGCGCACCATTCCCGGCCCCGGCGACCTGTTTGCCGAGCTTCGATCCGAGCTCACTGCCATCGCTCCCGGCATCGAAGTCTCGCTCCTTCGCCACGCGCAACCCCTGGATGTCGCCCCCGATCATCTCATCATTCAAAAATGGAAAAATCTCGGATCTCCCCTCGCCGGCGCACCCTGGTTCTGCGATGCCGCCGTCTTTGCCAGCCACGGCATTCCCGCCGTCGCCCTTGGGCCGGGGTCCATTCTCCAGGCGCATACCGCAGACGAATTTATCGAAATCTCCGAGATCAAAGCAGGCGCGAGCCTCTTCCAGGCTTTTCTGGAATCGTTACGATAGATTTTTTCTAGAAAACCAGAATCCACTTGCCTAGCCGCGAGAGATTCTCTGCATTATATTTCTTTTCGTAAAATCGAATTCCTTTTTCATGCCATCCACCACCTATCAAATTGGTCGTCCTTATCCCCTGGGTGCCACCCTACAAGATGGCGGGGTCAATTTTGCCCTCTGGAGCGATCACGCCACCGGAGTCGAACTTTGTCTCTTCGACTCCCTGGCACCCCACGCCGAGACCGCTCGCATCGCCCTCCCGGAGCGCACCGAAAACGTCTTCCACATTTTCATCCCCGGTCTCGCTGCCGGCCAACTCTACGGCTATCGGGTCCAAGGCATCTACGATCCCGCGCACGGTGCACACTTCAATCCCGCCAAACTTCTCATCGATCCCTACGCCCGCGCCATTGCCGGAAAAGTGCTGCCCTGCGATGAATTGCTCCCCTATCTTCCCGTGGCACCCGCCGCGACCTTTCCCACCGAACCCGACCTGCGCGACAACGCCCACGCCATCCCCAAGGCAGTCGTCATCGATCCCGCTTTCGCCTGGGAAGGCGATCATCTCCTTTACACCCCGTGGACGGAGACCGTGATCTACGAGCTGCATGTCGCCGGTTTCACCAAACAATTTCCTAACATCCCGGAAAACATCCGCGGCACCTACGTCGCTTTGGGCAGCCAGCCCGTGATCGACCATTTTCTCCAGCTAGGAGTCACCGCCGTCGAGCTGCTACCCATCCATGAACATCTCGATGAAACTTTTTTGCTGGAAAAAGGTCTCTCCAACTATTGGGGATACAGCACCCTGGGTTTTTTCGCGCCCGAAAGCAGTTACTCCTCCAGCGGCGTGCAAGGACAGCAGGTCGTCGAATTTCAGCAGATGGTGAAAAAACTTCACGCCGCCGGCATCGAGGTGATTCTCGACGTGGTTTACAATCATACCTGCGAGGGCGGCCCACTCGGCCCCTCCCTTTCCTTCCGGGGCATCGATAATCAATCCTACTATCGTCTGGATGCGGAAAATCCCGCCTCCTATGTCGATTACACCGGATGCGGTAACACGCCCGAAATCAATCATCCGCGCGGCCTGCAACTCGTCCTCGACAGCCTCCGTTATTGGGTGGAAAAAATGCACGTGGATGGGTTCCGTTTCGATCTGGCTTCCGCGCTCACCCGCGCTCCGCATCTGCCCGATATGCGTTCGGCATTTCTGCAAAGCGTGCATCAGGATCCCGTGCTCTCCCGAGTCAAACTCATCGCCGAACCCTGGGATTTGGGAGAAGGCGGCTATCTCGTCGGTAACTTCCCCATCCTGTGGTCCGAATGGAATGGAAAATATCGCGACAATCTGCGTCATTTCTGGAAAGGCGATCCCCGGCAAGTGCCCGATCTGGCTTATCGCCTCAGCGGCAGCCCCGAATTCTATCAAATCTCCGGGCGCCGCCCGTTCGCCAGCGTCAACTTCATCACAGCCCACGATGGATTTACCCTCCACGATCTCGTCTCCTACAACGAAAAACATAACGAAGCCAACGGCGAGGAAAACCGCGATGGCGATAACAATAACGCAAGCTGGAACTGCGGCGCGGAAGGCCCCACTAACAATCGGAAAATTCTCGCCCTGCGTAGCCGTCAACGTCGTAATTTTCTTACCACCCTCTTTCTGTCGCAAGGCGTGCCCATGCTCAACGCAGGGGACGAATTTGCCCGCTCCCAGCTAGGAAATAATAACGTCTATTGCCAGGACAATCCGCTCGGCTGGATTTCGTGGGAACACGACGAGACCGCCCAATCCCTACTCGCATTCACCACCCGGCTGGTCGATTTCCGCCGCAAACATCCCGTGTTTCGTCATCCCAAATTTCTCGACGGGCAGGTGATTCCCGGCGTCGGGTTGAAAGACGTGAGCTGGTTTCATCCCGGTGGCTTGGAAATGAATGCGCACGACTGGCACGACCCCGGGTTGCGGAGCATCGGCATGATGCTTTGTGGCGATGCCCCGGCTCTGCGCGATGATTTGGGTCGCCCCTTCCACGACTCCACCTTCATGGTCCTCTTTCATGCCGGGCATTCTCCCCTGCGCTTCACCCTCGGCGGCCCCGAAAAAGGGCGCTGGAAACTTCTCCTCGACACCGCGAAGGAATCTGGTTTCGTGGAAAACGGCATAAGTAAAAAAACTGCTGCCAGTATCGTTCTCACCGGGCATTCCATCCATCTCTACGAGTTGCAACATTAGCTATCACCCACCGATTATGGCCCGCCTCGGCAAACGCAACCTTCTTCTCATCCGTCGGGATGCCGCACCCGGCTTCTATCTCGACGGCGGCGACCTGGGCGAAATCCTTCTTCCCCATCGTTACATTCCGGAAGGTGCCGCCCCCGGTGATAGTGTGAGCGTTTTTCTGTATCGCGACTCCGAGGACCGCCTCATCGCCACCACCGAACGTCCCTATGCCGAGGTGGGACAATTTGCCTATCTTCGCGTCGTCGGGATCGCACCCGGCGTCGGCGCTTTTCTTGATTGGGGATTGACCAAGGATCTATTCCTACCCATTCGCGAGCAGGCCCGCCCGATTCAGGAAAACAACTGGGTGGTGGTTTACATTTTACTGGACGAACAAAGCGACCGCATTCTCGCCAGCACCCGCCTGGAACGCTGGCTCGACCTTCAACCCGCCACCTACGCCAGGGGGGAGCCTGTGCAATTGTTAGTCGATCACGAAACGCCTCTCGGCTATTCTGCGATCATCAATCAATCCCATCGCGGCCTACTTTACCGCACCGAGACGGGCGAGAGCCTCGCCGTCGGGCAGCCTCTCACCGGTTACGTGCGCGAAGTGCGCCCCGATGGCAAGATCGATCTCACGCTGGATGCCATCGGTTACGGACGCATCGTCTCCCTTACCGGGCGCATCCTCGAATCGCTGGGCAAAAATGGCGGCTATCTCGCTTTGCACGATCAAAGTCCGCCCGAAGCCATTCGCGAGGCATTCGGCGTGAGTAAAAAGGCTTACAAACAAGCCGTCGGCGCACTTTATCGCCAAAAACGTCTCACCCTCGAACCCCAAGGCATTCGCCTCCTCTCATGATCCCTTTTCGCAATCTCGCCGAAACCCGCACTCCCAACGGTTCCCGTTTTTCCTTGCACGAACACGACGGTGAATTTTTTCTCAAGCTCGACGGACGTCAGCTCATGGGGTCCAACTCCACCACATCCGAGACCTTGCTGGCAGATCGCGCCTGTGCCTTTAACAGCAGCAGGCCAGCCGCCCGCGTGCTCATCGGCGGTCTCGGCCTCGGTTTTAGCCTTAAACGCGTCCTTGAATTAGTCGGTCCCGATGCCGAGGTGGAAGTCGCCGAGCTGCTACCCGAAGTCGTCGCCTGGAATCGCGATTTCCTGGGCGCGATCAACGGCCCGCTCCTCGACGATCCACGGGTGAAAATCAGCATCGGCGATGTCTTCCATTCCATCCGCAATCACACCTCCTATTACGACGCCATTTTGCTCGATGTGGACAACGGACCCACTTCGCTCGTGCAGCCGCAAAACTCGCGCATTTATGGGCGCAACGGATTTCTCCTCATACGCCGCGCCCTCACCGCTCATGGCCGCGTTTCATTCTGGTCGGCGGAATCGGAGCCAGTCTTTTTCGAGAGATTTTCCCGGGCTGGTTTCTGGGTGGAGGAAGTCCCGGCCAAAGCGCACGAACGCGCAAAACGATTAGCCCATCGCATTTACACCGGCGAACGCAAGGAAAACGCGCTCATCCAAAATTCTCTCAACCAATCCAAAAAAACCAAACAATCCAACCCAACCCACCATGCAAAAAACTCCTAACATCCTCGTCTTTGCCGGCAGTGCCCGTGTCGCTTCCATTAACAAAAAACTAGCCCTTCTCGCCGCCGGCCTCGCCGAAAAAGAAGGTGCCCAGGTCACCTACATCGATCTCAAGGATTATCCCTTGCCGATCTATGACGAAGATCTCGAACAAGCGGAGGGACTTCCTCCCAACGCGCTCAGACTTAAAGAGCTTTTCCTGGCTCACGACGCCCTCCTGATGGCCTGCCCGGAATATAACAGCTCGATCACTCCACTTTGGAAAAACACCATCGACTGGATCTCCCGCTCCAGTGCCGATGAAGCGCCGCTGGCTGCTTACAAAGGCAAAGTGGCCGCCCTGCTCGCCGCGTCGCCCGGTGGCTTTGGCGGGTTGCGCGGTCTGGTCCATTACCGGCAAATTCTCGGTAACATCGGTGTGGTCGTTTTACCCGATCAACTCACCGTGCCCGCAGCCCACCTGGCCTTCGCAGAGGACGGAACCCTCTCCGATCCCTCCCTCGCCAAACGCCTCGGCGGAGTCGTGCAATCCCTGGTCAAATGGGCATCCTGTTCTGCCTAACTAACTCTTATCCGGGATGACTTACCGCACCCGACTAGGCCACACCACGCATGAGTTTGCCAACCTCCGAACCTTGCTGGCCAGGGCAACGCCTTTGCGTTCCGGGGATGAACTGGCAGGAATCGCCGCCACCAGCGCGGAGGAACGCGTGGCCGCACAAATCGCGCTCGCTGATGTCCCGCTGGCCCAATTTCTTGAGGAACCCGTCATTCCCTACGAATCGGACGAGGTAACGCGACTGATTTTTGACGATTTCGATCACGCCGCGTTTGCACCCATCGAGGGGCTCACCGTGGGGGCATTTCGCGAGTGGTTGCTTTCGGAATCCACCAGCCTGGCCGACCTCACAGCGTTGGCTCCAGGTCTGATGCCCGAAATGGTGGCTGCCGTGTCCAAGATCATGCGGTTGCAGGATTTGGTGGCAGTTGCCGCGAAGTGTCGGGTGGTCACGCAATTTCGGACCACGGTTGGTCTGCCTGGCCGGTTATCCACCAGGTTGCAACCGAATCATCCCACCGACGATGCGCGGGGTATCGCCGCATCCATTGTCGATGGCTTGCTTCTGGGCAATGGGGATGCGGTGATCGGGATTAATCCGGCCACGGATAATCTGGCCACTGTGCTTCGTCTTTTAACGATGCTGGATGAGTTGCGGCAAAAATACGAAATCCCCACACAAAGTTGCGTCCTCACCCACCTTACGACCACCATCCAAGCCATCGAAGCGGGTGCGCCAGTGGATCTGCCATTTCAAAGCATCGCGGGGACCCAGGCGGCCAACCGCAGCTTTGGAATCGATCTCGCCTTGTTACAGGAAGGTTACGAAGCAGCCCTATCGCTCCAGCGCGGCACGGTGGGACAGAATGTAATGTATTTCGAGACTGGTCAGGGCAGTGCTCTTTCTGCCAATGCCCATCACGGCGTGGATCAACAGACCCTCGAAGCCCGGGCTTACGCGGTGGCCCGTAAGTTTTCGCCTTTTCTCGTGAACACCGTGGTCGGTTTTATCGGTCCTGAGTATCTTTACGATGGCAAACAAATCATCCGCGCCGGGTTGGAAGATCATTTTTGTGGCAAACTTCTCGGCCTGCCCATGGGTTGCGATATTTGTTACACGAACCATGCCGAGGCAGATCAGGACGACATGGATATCCTGCTCACTTTACTGGCGGTGGCAGGTTGCAACTTTATCATGGGCGTCCCCGGTGCCGACGACATCATGCTTCACTATCAAAGCACCTCGTTTCACGATGCCCTTTATGCCCGCCAATTACTTAAGTTGCAGCCCGCCCCCGAATTTGCCACATGGCTCATGCGCATGGGGCTTTTTGGAAAAAATCTTTTGCCAACCCAAGCTGGACAAGCGCCATTTTTAAATCTTGCCTAGTTATCGGAAAACCGCATCGCCATGTCAGATATCGTTCCCCAAGATCCTTGGTCTGCACTGCGGCAGCATACCGCCGCCCGCATCGGTCTCGGACGCGCTGGCGCTGCCATTCCGACGGGCGAAACCCTCCAGTTCAAACTCGCCCATGCTCGTGCCCGCGATGCGGTGCATTCAACTTTCGATCCTCTTTCTCTAGCAAAAAAAATCATTGTTTTGCATTCACCGGTGATGGTTTTGCAAAGCCGGGCCCGAGATCGTTCGGAATATCTCCGCCGACCCGACTTGGGGCGGCGCCTCTGCCCGGAATCCATCTCCCAACTCGAGGGTCTGCTCCCGGTGGAGCCACCGGGTTACGATTTGGCATTGGTCGTCACCGATGGTCTCTCGCCCCTGGCCATTCACCGCCACGCCGTGCCGTTGCTAACTCATTTCTTCCCTCACATTGCTGCCAACACCGTCGCCCCTCTTTGCATTGTCGAACGCGGACGCGTGGCCATCGGTGATGAAATCGGATATCATCTCCGTGCCCGCCTCGTCATCGTGCTGATCGGGGAGCGTCCGGGTTTGAGTTCCCCCGATTCCATGGGAATCTATCTCACGCATCATCCGCGCCTGGGATTGACGGATGAAAGTCGCAATTGTCTTTCCAACATCCGCCCCGGGGGCCTGGGCTATGCCGGGGGGGCGGAAAAACTTGCCTGGCTGGTGCGGGAATCCCTTAAACGCCAGCTTTCTGGAGTGCATCTTAAAGAAGAAGCGCCCCCATTTTTGCCAGGGGATTCCACGTTATTTTTTTCGTGACTAACGATTTTTTCCGTGCAAGTCTTTCAATCAGGGACACTTAACAGGGAAAAAAATCATGGCCACACTAGCAACCGTCGTCGATGGGCTTAAACTGCCCAATCCATTTATCATCGCCTCCGGCCCTCCGGGGACCAACCTCAACGTCATCTCCAAAGCCTTCAAGGAAGGGTGGGGGGGCGTCATTGCCAAAACCGTCAGCCTCGACGCCTCCAAAGTCGTCAACGTCACTCCGCGCTACGGCAAACTTCATTCCGCCGACAAAAAAGAAGTCATCGGCTGGGAAAATATCGAACTCATTTCCGACCGCCCTTTTTCCATCTGGCTCGACGAATTCAAGCGCTGCAAAGATCTTCACCCCGAGGGTATTCTCATCGCCTCGATCATGGAGGAATTTGATCGCGATGCCTGGATCGAAATTGTCGAACGTTGCCAGGATGCCGGCGTCGATGCATTCGAACTCAATTTTTCCTGTCCGCACGGCCTGCCCGAACGCAAAATGGGCGCCGCCATGGGTCAGGATCCCGACGTTCTCGGCGAAGTCTGCACCTGGGTGAATGCCGCCTCCAAACTGCCGGTCTGGGCCAAGATGACTCCTAACATCACCCACATCGAAGATCCCACGCGCGCCGCCCTCGCCGCAGGCTGCCAGGGCGTCACCGCGATCAATACCATCCGCTCCGTCATCGGCGTCAACCTCGACACTCTCCGCCCCGAACCTTCCGTGGAAGGTTACACCACCCCAGGCGGGTATTCCTCCAAAGCCGTGCGCCCCATCGCATTGCGGATGTGCATGGAAATCGCCAGCCTCATCCGCGATCACTACCCCGGACGCACCCTTTCCGGCATGGGAGGAATCGAGACTGGATCCGACGCTGCACAATTTATTTTGCTCGGCAGCGACACCGTGCAGGTTTGCACCGGGGTGATGAAATTTGGTTACGAACACGTAAACTCCATGTGTGAGGAGCTGCTCGCTTTCATGGAAGGCAAAGGCTTCGAGACTCTGGCCGACTTCAAAGGCATCAGCCTGCCTTACTTCACCACTCATGCCGATCTGGTCGTGCGTCAAAAAGCTAGAAAAGCCGCCCAGGCCGCCGAAAAAGCTGCCGCTGAACAAAAGAAAATGATTCTCGCCGATGCCGAATGGAGCGGAGACAACTTCGTGCAACAATCGGACGCCCTTGCCGGTAATTAGCTTTTTCTAACAAGCGGAACTTTTTCCCATTTTCACCAGCCGCCCGACCGTTCACGCCAGCGTTTTCTAAGCACGAAAAAAATCAGCACCCCGGCCAGAAAAAACAGGAGCCAGTGCCAGCGCCATTTTTCACGCCAGCCCGGTGGCGTCGTGTGGGTGAGCGGCAGGCTGGTCAATGTCTCCATGCCACCAGACCCATGGACCACGCGAAAAACGAAGCGGTTGTTTGCATTTAATCCGTCAACGATCGCCAGACCCTGCTCGCCCTCGGCTTGCAGTCGGGCGGATTTTACCGGAACCCATTCCACGCGGGGTTTGCCCTGTTCATCTGCTCTCACCACCCGTTGCTCGATCTGAAAGTGCTGGATGGCATTCCCTGCTGCCAGCGGCCAGACGAGGCGAATCCTTGAGGAGTTTTCTTCAATCAACTCAGCTTGGAGAAATTTTTTGCGCGGAACTATTTCCGGCAGCTCTGGCGCAATTTCCGCAGTGCGCAACTCCGGTGGGGGCGTGGCCAGGGAGAGCGGCGAAGGCCCCGGCCGAGGCGTTGCCGCGGGCACGGGAGAAGGGAGCGGAGCGGGAGCGGGAGAGGGGACTGGAGTGGAAGTCGGCGCGGGTGGCGGAGTGTCAAGTTCCCGTGCGGTCACCTGCACCCGCGTGGAGTAGTTGCCGGTGGCGAATGTAATCGTCGTCGCAACGCTGCCGATGCTGCTGTCACTGATTTCCAATTCGCGCACTTCGCCAAATTGGAGGGTGACTTCCTCCGGAAGCGGGTAGTCGGATTTAATCTGCACCACGATGGATTCCGGACGATTGTTTTGCAGGGAAATAATCCCGCGGCGTCCGCCATCGAGGCCGGGGGTAAGTTCCAGACTGGCCGGGCTGGCCAAAAAGGGGGCGATGCCCTCACCCTTGAGCGCGACGGTTGCAGTAGGCGTGCCATCAAAAAAAATCTGCCCCTGGAAACGTCCGCCGCTGGTCGGCTCAAAGATCACCGCGAGTTTGCGTTTGCCATCGGGAGCGAGGCTGTAATTTTCTCCTCCCACGAGACGCCAGGGAGGGGATGCGCGGATCAACCCTTTCACCGGGAGGCCACCTTCGTTGATTACCACAAACGATTCCGTAACGGTATCGCCGACCAGGGTCGGCGGGAAATCGATGTCGTCCGGCACAAGTAATTGTCCCGGCAAATCGCGCACTTTTATGATGATTTCTCCTGGCGAAAACGGCCCCAGACCGCGTGCCCTTACCGAAAATCGCAAGCGATCCTCATCGCTCGCCCGCGTGCCCGAGTGGCGATAGATCACCGATAAAGTATCCAGACTCACCCTGCTGGTGCGAACGATTTTTCCATGTTGCGGACGTTGGGTAAGCTTGAATTCGATCTCTCCTCCGCCCCGCGCGATGCCGCGCAAAGTCAGCGTCACTTCGCCTCCCCGGTTCACTTCCGCCGCACCTGGCTCGACCACTGCGGTTGGTTGCACCACCCCCTCGGGTTTTTTCTTAAGCCGCGGCGTCGCGTCGGAGTTTAAATCTGCGTGAGCCACCCCTCCACAGAAGATTCCCGCAATGGTCAAAACGCAAAAAAACCGCCTGATGTGAGGGAAAGGGAAATTCCTGATTGATGACGCCATCGAATTCTACTATAGCGTGGGGCCACGATATTCACGGTTAATTTTTCCCATGCCACGCCCATTCCACATCATTTTCTCCGTTGCCGCAGCCTTGCTGGGGGTGCTGGTCGTCGGTCTCCCCGCCGCGCCCCCCCAGGAGACCGGGGCCAATGCGGTAAAGAAAAAACAGATCGTTTCCACACAGAAACCTGCCGCCGCGCTCATTTCCAAACAGGATCCACCCAAGTTAACCCCGCGGGTGCTCGATCAAATCACCCCCGATAACGCCTTCATTCTCATCTCCCTCTCCAAGCAACGCGCCTGGCTCATGCTTCAGAATGAAATCGCGGTCGATAGCCCGGTTTCCACCGGCAAAAAAGCCCGCCAGACTCCTCCTGGTAAATTTAAAATCACTCAG
>JBBRFA010000080.1:0-16672 GCA_038225185.1 Chthoniobacterales bacterium | reverse complement strand
GTAATCGACCATGGCGAGGGAATTAGCGCGGAAAACCTTGAAAAAATGCGGGCCGCTTTTTTTACCACGAAAGATAGCGGCGATGGGAAGCGCGGATTTGGATTAGGTCTGGCTATTTGTCGGAAAATAGTGCATCTACATGGCGGAACATTGAATATCAGCAGTGAGCTGGGCAAAGGAACCACCGTGCAAGTCGATCTACCCAACGGTCAATTGCCGGTGTTAGACATTGCCGATTACGAAGCCGAAAGTGTTGCACCATGAAAACTCTCGTCGCCCTATCCGAACGCAGTCATTTTGCCGATGCCCTGCGCGCGATCCTGTCCGATGAAGTCTGGCGGGTGATCCATCATCAACACCCCTGGGAGGATGGGCTGTTAACTGTGCCCGGAGCGGTTGATGTGGTGTGTGTTGAAGCAGATTTAATCAGCGTGGCAGCGATTGATTTGCTGGGGAAACTCCGAAAATTGCAACCCGACGCGCCGATTTTCCTTTATTTTGCCGAGACTCGTCGCGAGTGGGAGGAGGAAGCTTACCTGGCCGGGGCGACCTATCTTTTATCCAAGCCGATCCGGCATCGCTTGTTGGCGCATTTGCTGGAGCGAGTGGCGGAAATACCTCCGGTGCCGGAAATCACGCGACCCGATGCGGAGACGCAACCCAACCCAAACAATCGGCTCCCGAGCGTTGCCCGCACCTTGGCGACGCTGCGCGATTTGAGTCACGTCCTCACTCATGGTTTGCTTGCGGATGCCCTGCCCAAGCGGTTTCTGGATTTATTACGGGAAATCCTCGGGGTCAATCGAGCGGCTATTTTTCTGCGAAAACCGGTGTCGCAAGTGCAAAAGGCGAGGCGGGAGCCGGAAAGCTCGCGTCTCCCCAGCTCCTGCGCGGTGGGATTGTCGAGTGGGTTGCTGGATCATTTTGAGTTGTCGCTGGAGGGTGGCATCGGCAAGCACTTGCGCCGGCACGGCCGGATCTTGCGAAGTGACGCGCCCGAGGTGCGTCTGGACCGCGAGATTCAGAAGGAATTTGCATTACTTGGAGTGAGGGTGGCCATACCCATTATGGATCGGGACACGTTGATCGGAGCAGCGGTATTCGATGAACGACTCACTGGAGAACCTTATACGAGCAGCGATCTGGCTTTGGTTTTCCATGCTTTGGAGGAACTGGGTCTGGCGATTCGCAATAGTTGGTTGCACGATGAATTGGCGCGCAATCACGAATTACTGACGGAGATTCTCGATCAGCTCGCCAGTGGGTGCGTGGTCGTCAACCGCGACTTGCAAGTGATGCATTCCAACCCTGCGGCGCGGCGTTTTATTCTTGGCGAGGAGAGTGCCGGCACGGGGCGTCTGGAGTTTGCCGATCTTCCACAAGTGTTGGGTAGCCGGGTCTTCGAGTCGTTGCAAACGGGTGTCCCGACAGATTCTTTCCGCTATTCGCCGCGGGATCAGACCGAGATTTTTTATCAGGTATCAGTGATGCCTTTTCATCAGGATGCCGGGGCCAAGCCGCTGGCGACGTTGCTTTTGATCGACGATTTTACCCAGTTTCAGCGTTCCCAACAGTTGGAAATCGAAGCGTCGAATCTGCGCATGGTGCGTTCGATGGCCGAGCATCTTTCCCACGAAATCGGCAATGCCCTCGTCCCGATGTCCACTCATCAACAGCTTCTCCCCGAAAATTACGACGACGCGGATTTTCGCGGCTCCCTCGCTGTCGCCCTTACCCAGGGGATCAAACGTATTTCGCGTTTATCGAATCAGCTTTTATTCCTCACCCGCGATGAATCGCCACGCATGGAGCCAGTGCCAGCCCTTCAATTGCTCGAAGACGCTTTTCGCGATGCCCAGACTCTTTTTGGACTGGAAGGTCATCGTCTCGAAGTCGAGAATTCGGCGGGGTCTGTCGTGCTCAAAGGTAATCGCGCCAGTCTGCTTCACGCCTTAAGCGAGACCTTGTTAAACGCCCTGCAATCCAGTCCACCAGACTCCGCGATCTCGGTGAAAATGGATACCCGCATCGAAGATAGTGAGACTTGGGTAAACGTTTTAATCGGAGATAAAGGCCCTGGATTTACCCCCGAAATCGCTGCCAAAGCGGTCAATCCGTTTTTCTCCACCCGCACAGTCGGCCCCGGACTCGGTCTCACCGTGGCCCGTAAAATCATCGAAAATCATCACGGCCATCTCAACCTCGTGACTGGCCAATCCAAAGGGCGGGTCACCATTGAATTGCCGTTGCAGAACGGTTCTTCCCAAGTATTTGATGAAAGAAAAAAGACCCCAATCCCTATTCATCCAGTCGAAATTGAGAATTAATAGACCCAAAACGGCACGTTCTTCTTGTTTTTGCGAAATGACTTCGTTTTTTTTAGCAGGTTTCCTGGGATAGGCTCGCTTTCTGCTCAATAACTTTTTCGATTCCCCTTTTATTGCGTCATTATGAAATTATTTGTTATCACAAGCCTTTCCCTCAGCGTTTTGATTTCGCAAGTGTTGGCTCTTGGCACCCGTATTGCCGATCAAAATTCCGCCGCCACAGCCCGTGGCAATGCCTTCGTCGCCACCGCCGATAATCCGTCAGCGATTTATTACAATCCTGCCGGCATCACCCAGCTCGATGGCACTCAAATCCTTCTCGGCGCTTATGTGATCGATCTAAAAACCCAATACACCAGTGCCGCTGGCGCAACGACCGAGACCGATAACGACCCGCAAGCGGTTCCCCGCATCTTCATCACCCAGAAATTCAGCGACGAACGTTTTGTCGCCGGGTTCGGCTTTTACAGTCCCTTCGGTCTCAGCAACGAATACCCCGACGATGCGCCTTTCCGCACGATTGGTAAAAAAGGATCGATCCAATATCTTACATTCGCCCCGGTTTTTGCGGCAAAAATCACACGCAACCTTTCCTTTGCTGGTTCCATCCAATATAATCACGCCACGGCGGAACTTTCCCAAGGCATCTTTGTTCCCGGCGATGAAAGCACCTTTAAAGGCGACGATGGCGCACTTTCGGTTAAACTCGGCCTGCTCTGGCAGCCCACTCCGCAACATTCCTTCGGTATTACCTGGCAATCCGAAAGCAAACTCAAATTTAGCGGAGGATTTGAAAATCGCCCCTACGCATCCCGTATCGATGCCGAGGCGGAATTTCTTTTTCCGCAATCCGTGGCCATCGGCTACTCCTGGCGTCCCACTCCCGCCTGGAATTTCGAGATCAATTACGATTGGACCGATTGGGACGCGCTAAACGACGTTCTTCTCACCACGGCCAATGGCGCGATCATCCCACTCGCTTTCAACTGGCAGAGCAGCGCTTTTTACGAATTCGGAGCCACCCATTATTTTGCCAGCGGCTGGTCGGCAAGTCTTGGTTATATTTACAGCGAAAATTCTGTTCCCGAGACGAATTTTTCGCCCATCGTGCCCGATTCCGAGCGCCATATTTTCAGCACCGGTCTCGGCTACAAAACAGATGCATGGAATGTAAATATCGCGTATCAATACGCTTATGGACCCGAGCGAACCATCTCGAACAGCGTTTCTCCCTCTCTAATTGGCGAGACAGCCAATGGAACTTATGAATTTAACAGCCACGCCATTAGTATCGATGTCGGTATCGCCTTTTGAGACCCGACTCCTGCCGGTAATCATCGGCCCCAAGCGCGGGACCCTTCTCATCGTCGATGACGAGGTGGGGCCGCGCCAGTCTCTTCGTTTTGTTTTCAAAGGCGAATACGACATTCTGATGGCCAAATCCGGCGAGGAAGCCATCGATATCCTCGAAAAAAATCCCCTCACCGATGTCGTCATCAGCGACATTCGCATGACCGGTATCTCCGGCATCGATTTATTGGCCGCTCTTAAAAAAATCGACCAGGATATCCAGGTCATCATGCTCACCGCTTACGAGACCATTGAGACCGCCCGCGCCGCGCTGCGATTGGGAGCCTGCGATTATCTTAACAAACCTTTCGACATCCCCGCCATTCGCACAGCTGTCGGGGGGGCCTTGGAAAAACGACTCATCGCACGTCAACTCCGCAAAAACACCGAGCAACTTTCCGGCCTGCAAAAACAAATCCAGGATGAACGCATCGAAACCTCGCTCCACCGCACCCAGGGCGAAATCTATGCCAGCGTCATTCACGACATTAACAATCCGCTCACCATCATCTCCTGCTTTTCGGAAATGATTAACAGTTGCATCGGCGAACTCAATCAGGTCGAAGGCGAAAATCTCCTTGCCCTGCGTTCGCAAATGTCCCAGATCACCGCCCAAGTCACCAAGTGCCACGACATCTCGCATCGTTATCTCGGCTTCTTACGCCAGCAAAAAGACGAACGCGTCAGTGTCAACGTCAAACAAATTTTCACCGACCTCGGCGACTTGCTTAAATCGCACAAGGAAGCCCAGGGACATGCTTTTACCATCCATAAACTAACCCACGATGAGTATGCCGAAATCAATGGCACCGACCTCATCCAGATCCTGCTTAATCTCATCGTCAACGCCTTCCAATGTGCACCCGGCACCGCCGTCGAACTTGCTGCCAGGCGCCTCGATCTGCCCATGGACCCGGAGATTTTTATCGAGACGGCCTCCCGCCGCTTCATCAATCTCGAAGCCTTCGTCAATCGCCCGCCTCTCATGCAGATTAGCGTCACCGACAACGGTCCCGGCATTCCAGAGAACGTGTTGCCCCGGATTTTTGAAAGTTTTTTCACCACCAAACCCATCGGAAAAGGCACCGGCCTCGGCCTCGGAATCGTCGAGCGACTCATTCGCAACGCCAACGGCGTGCTTCACGTGGATACAAAACCCGGACGCGGCACCGAATTTACAATCTATCTTCCGTCCGGATCCGCCTAGCTTTCCAGGGGGCGCACCCGACTTGGGTGCAGTTTTTGGACGACCCGACCTGCGCAGGACTCAACCTGCGACCGCAGCCAATTTTCTTGCCGACGGACAGACATCAGCCAAAACACAGACCTCGCAACGCGGAGTGCGCGCCGGGCAGACCCGGCGACCATGCCAGATCAACCAATGGCTGAACACCGTCCATTGCCTCCTCGGAATGAGTTTTATCAACTCCACCTCGATCTTTTCGGGATCGCTTTTTCGCGTGAGACCGAGCCGGCGGCTCAGACGCATCACATGGGTATCCACCACGACGCCTTCATCCAGACCAAAAGCGTTTCCTAACACCACATTCGCCGTTTTGCGTCCCACCCCGGCCAGGGAGACGAGCTCCACCAGGGTGCGCGGCACTTCGCCCGCAAACCGCTCCACAATGTCGTGCGCTGCCGCCCGGATATTCTTCGCTTTGTTCCGAAAAAATCCGGTTGTCTTGACGTAATTTTCCACATCCTCCTGAGTCGCCCGGGCGTAATCCGCCGCCGTGGGGAATGCGGCAAACAAAGCTGGGGTAACTTTATTCACCTGCTTGTCGGTGCATTGCGCAGAAAGAATCGTGGCGACTAACAATTCCAGAGGGTTGGAAAAATCCAGCTCACAATGCGCGTCGGGATACAACTCGGCCAGACGCGAAACGATCAACTCTGCGCGCTCTTTTTTGGTCATAATCCCAGGCCGAAAAATTGTGGATGAGCCAGCAAACGCTGCCAATCGTTCTCCGGGATGGGACCTCCCGGATGATTCCCCAGGGGAGCCGATTTCGTGGAGCGTCTCACCCGCTGCAACCACTCCGCGGAAAGGGGGCGATCCAGTAAAACCAGATCGGTCGCGGCGAGAGTCGTCTCCTCTTTTTCGCCGGTGGCGTTGCCTGTGCCCACGAAAAAACCTGCCAGCAACAAAGTTACCCGCACCGCTGTGGAACGGCTGTAGCTTGTTAGCACTGCTGGTCGGGGCAGACGCCGCCGCAACCCGGTAAAATGATCCAGCGACCACATCGCGGCATTTTTCGCGGGCGAATACGGGTCGTAAATAACCGCATCCGGCACCGGCGCCGGTGGAAACCGGGTAAAATCGCCCTCCACAAAAATCCACTCCACGACTTTCCCGGTGTCAAAGTGGATTGCAGTCGCGCCTGTTGCTAACAACTCCCCCAGTTCCTTGCGCCAGGCCATGGGATAGTCGAGTGCCTCCGCGTGCTCCAAGGCAAAGCGTGCCGGTGCCAGCGTCTGATCGAAGCTTGCCAGCACGATCTCGAAATCATCTTCCACCACGCGCAGATTTTCCAGCAAGGCAATCGCGTTGGCCGCCGCGCCCAGCCCGACATCCCAGAGGGTGAGGCGGGGGTTTTCCCTAAGCCGTCGTGCCAGTTGCAACGGAGCGATGTGAATGGCACGGGCCTCGATCATCGGCCCCACCACGGGATGAAACGTCTCCCCGGTGAGCCGGTCTCGCAGGGTATGCGAACCATCTTTCAACTGCACTAGATCGAAAGTATCCGCAGACATTAGAGCCATTTGTTTTTTTTGAAAATTGCCAGCATTAAAGCGGCGATGAACAAGCTAACCGCCCAAAAAACCGGGTAACCCCAGCGCCAGTAAAGCTCGGGCATGCTCCAGGGACCGGCCTCGGGCGCAAAATTCATCCCATACACCCCCACAAGGAAGGTGAGTGGTAGAAAGATCGAGGAAAGCACCGTGAGCACACGCATGATATCGTTGGTTCGCAGGCTCACCGCCGAGAGATAGATTTCCATGATCGAGGATGTTAGCTCGCGATAGCTTTCGATAATGTCCATGATCTGGATGGTGTGATCATAGCAATCGCGCAGATACCGTTTCGTGCCTTCCTGCACGATGCCCGTTTCGTCCCGTTGCATGGAGGTGAGGATTTCGCGTTGCGGCCACGAGGCACGACGCAACTGGGCGAGATCGCGTCGATAACGATGCAAGGCATGGATTAACTCGGGCGAGGGTTTTTCCAGCACTTGATCCTCCATTTCCTCGATCCGTTCCCCCAGCGCCTCGAGCACGGGAAAATAGTAATCCACCAATGCATCGAGAATGGCGTAAGCCAGATAATCGGCGCGGGATTTACGGCCATTCCCATCCCCTTTCGCCAGTCGCTGACGAATCGGCTCGAAAAGATTGCCGCGCGATTGCTGGATGCTAACCACATAATCTTTGCCCACAAAAATACTGGCTTGCTCGAAGGTGACGTTGCCTTCGGCGTCGAGATTCACCACCTGCAGGAGCATGAAAAGATGTTCCTCGAATTCCTCAAACTTGGGACGTTGTCCAATGGTTAGCACATCCTCCAGTGCCAGTGGATGCAGACCGTAATGGGCGCCCAATTTTTTAAAGCCCTCCAGATCGCCCAGCCCCTCGATATTGATCCAGGTGATCGTCTGATTATCGCGATAGGCGAAACACTCCTCGATATCGGAAATCTCGCGCCGTTCATAGCTCTCGCGGTCGTATTCGATGAGAGTAATCAGCGGTTTCTCATCCGTCAGCGCAACCAGGGTGGCAGGTGCGGTGCCGGGAAGATGATACCGAAATGGTTGCATCCAGGGTTCCTAGCTTTTTGGGGTCCAGCGCGCGGCGTCGATGATCGACCAGAGATGAATGATCCATCCCAGCCAGATAAACCAGAGCGTGAAGGCAAGGACGAAATGGATCAGCGCCACCAGGAGGCGTCCCTGCACGAGTTGACCCAGCCCGGGGATGAAAAAACTGCACACGGCGGCGATCACATTACCTGCGGAACCCTGGCTCATGACACAAAAATAGGTGGGACTGAAAAAACTGGAAGCTTAAAAAAAATCACATCGACAGGCCGCCATCGACCGTGAGCACCTGGCCGGTGATGTAACGCGCCTCGGCAGAAGCGAGAAAGGCCACCGCAGCGGCGATATCATCGGCCTCACCAAAAGAGGCCAGCGGTATCTGGGACTGCACGGTTTTTTTCAATTCCTCGGCCAGCCCATCGGTCATGTCGGTGGTGATGAATCCCGGAGCGACGACGTTGACCGTGGCACCGCGCCCGGCTACTTCGCGGGCAAGCGATTTCGTGAGCCCGATCAACCCAGCTTTGCTCGCTCCATAATTGATCTGCCCGGCGGTGCCCATCAGCCCGCTCACGCTGCTGATGTTAATGATGCGTCCGCGCGGCGATTTAAGAATGGGCCGCAGCAGGGGTTGGATAAAATTGAAAGCGCCTTTGAGATTGGTATCGAGCACCAGATCCCAGTCCTGCTCGGAAAGACGCAGGGCCAGCCGGTCGCGAGTGACGCCGGCATTGTTGACCAGGATATCGACCGAGCCAAAATCTTTCGCAATCTGCGAGGCCACGATGGCGGAGGCGGCATGATCGGCCACATCCACGGCATAGGCACGGGCGGAGTCGGGCCGGAGGGTGTTGATGGCATCGGCCACGCGTTGGGAATTGGCTTCGGTGCGGCTGACGACGGCGACTCTGGCGCCTTCGGAGGCGAGACGATGGGCGATGGCGGCACCGATTCCCCGGCCCGCGCCGGTAACCACGGCAACAGTATTTTCAAATCTCATAGGGGTGACGAGTGTAACGTAAAATCCCCGCAGGGAAACCTTTGATTTGGAAAAAAATAAATCACAACTTCGCGGTGAAAAGCTCGTTCAGGGGAACGATTTTTTCCTCGCGGGTGACGAGGTTTTTCGCTTTTATGAGCGGCCATTCGTCGCCGACGATGAGGGCGTCGTGCGCTCCGAGTTGTTCGGCAAGTTGAAATTGTTTGCCGATTTTTGCCGGGGTTAAAGAGTAATCGACGCGACGTCCGGCATCGCGGAGTCGCTGGACGATTTTCAAGGCGTCGGGCCGACGTTCCTCGCTGGCGATGAGGACGAAAAGTTCAATGGGCGTGGCGCTGGCGAGTGCGGCGGACATTTTTTCCCGGGCAGCAAGGGTGTCGTCGATCAGGTTACCGAGCACGACGTCGCCCATCGCAAAACCGAGGGCCGGGAGGTTCGATTTCCCATCGCTGATCAGGCCGAGGAGATTGTCGTAACGTCCGCCGCCAGCCAGGGCGCGTTCGTTTTTGCTTTTGTCGAATAGCTCGAAAACCACACCTGTGTAATAGGCCAGGCCGCGGACGATGGCGTAATCGACTTCCACGAATTGGGCAAGTCCACGAGCGGCGAGATCGGCGAGGATGGGCGAAAGATCGGCGCTGGGAGTCGGGGACCGCAGGAAGGCGAGGACGGTTTCGGCTGTAAAACCGAGCGGGGCGAGAAGTGCCTCGGTTTTTTCGAGCGGAAGACGCTCCGCTTTATCGACGACCTGGAAAAAAGCGCTCTCATTTTCCGGCAACCCGCCGTTTTGGGAGAAAAATTCCGACCACGCCGTGCGACTGCTGAGGCGGACGACGAAATCGTTTTCGCCAAGACCGAAGGCCCGCAAAGTGTCGATGGCAAGGGCGACGAGTTCGGCGTCGGCGGCGGGCGAGGCTTCGCCGAAAATGTCGGCGTTGAACTGGTAAAATTCGCGTCCGCGCCCGCGCTGTTGTTTTTCGTAACGAAAAAACTGGGAGACGCAGAACCATTTGATCGGTTTTTTGAAATCGCGCTCCCGGGCGGTGATCATGCGGGCGACGGTCGGGGTCATTTCCGGGCGCAACGAGACGGAGCGTTCGCCTTTATCGATGAAATTAAAGAGTTGGGAGACAATTTCGTTGCCCGATTTTTTTTCATAAAGGGCGAGTGGTTCGAGCACGGGGCCGTCGTATTCGACGAAGCCGTAACGGCGGGCGACGGAGCGCCAGGTATCGAGGAGGTAATTGCGGCGGGCGCATTCGGCAGGGTAAAAATCGCGGAAACCGGGTAGAAGTTGCATGGGAAAAAGTTCGATCCCGAGTGGACACGAAAGAATGCGAATAGGGAAGCGAGGAACGATTGGCAGAGGTTCGGGCGACGATTAAGTGTGTCCATCGTTGTCCGCTCATGATTAAAAAAGAGTGTGCTGAGCGAGCTACATTTACGGGGATTCCGCTGTTTTGAACAGGCCAGGCTGGATTTGGGGCCTGGAGCGACCTGCCTGGTGGGGCCGAATGCGCGGGGAAAAACCTCGCTGCTCGAAGCCGCCTGCGTGCTTTTGCGCCTGCAATCGCCCCGCGCCTCGAGTCTCGCCCAGGCGATTCGTTTCGGAGGGGAAAGCTTTTTGGTCGAGGGAAAGTGGGCCGGGGCGCAGTGCCGTTATCTATATAGCAAAACGCGCCGGCAACTGCATCTCGATGCTGTGGAACAAAAACGCGCCAACGAATATCTCGCGCTGGCCCGGGTGGTCTGGTTTGGCAATGACGACCTGGACCTGATCCGGGGCGGGAGCGACGGGCGGCGGCGGTTTCTGGATTTTGCCATTGCACAAGTGCGTCCGGCGCATCGGGCGCGCCTTCGGACCTATGAAAAAGCGCTGCGCTCGCGCAATCTGTTGCTAAAAAATGGTGCGCCGAGACGGGAGATTGCAGCGTTTGACGAAGGATTGGTTGTGGCGGGGGAAGCGGTCCGGACGGCCCGGAGAAATTTTATCGAGCAGATCACCCCGTTTGCGCGCCAGTTTAACGAGGAAATAGGCGGGGAGGGTCCGGTTTTGGAGCTGCGTTACCGGGATGGAAGCGGGGATGGGGATTTTGCGACGCGCCTCCGCGTTTCCCAGGCGGAGGAGGAACGTCTGCGGCAAACGGTGGTGGGACCGCACCGGGATGATTTGGAAATTTTATTTGCAAGCAGGGTGGCCCTGAATTTTGCCTCCGAGGGGCAGCAACGCACCGCTGCCCTGGCCTTGCGGCTGGGGGAGGCAAAAATTTTGGGAGCGGATCAGGCAGGGCCGCCGTTATTTTTGATCGACGATATTTTTGGGGAATTGGATGTCGCCCGTCGCAATCGTCTGCTTGCGCTGTTGCCTCCCGGCGGTCAGCAATTGATCACCACGACGCATCTGGACTGGGCGCATCCTTTTGCGGCCCAGATCGTGGAAATGGAAAAATGGGCGGGCACACCCTAAAAAACCTATTTTTACATAGTCGCCGGGAAGACGGTTGAATGTCGCTGCTGACGCGATGGATGAAGCGGCGAAGAAAATTCGGCTACCGCGAAATGGCGACCTACTCTGCCCAAGCCATTTCGTCGCGCCGAGGCATTACAACTTTTTTAAGGAGGCGTTGCCGGACATTGCGGAGGATTTACGCTGGGAAACGGAGTCTTTGCTCGCGGTTGCGCTGTCGGCCAGGGGAAGTTTGTCCGAGGCACCAAAACACCTTGTAGCAGCACTGCAAAATGCTCCCCCCAAATGCGGCTACAACTACAGGAATGGCTCGATCAACTCACTGCGGAGGGAAGATAAACCAAGGTGAAAAAAACTGATCCCAAGTTCCGTCTTCCGTTTTCAGGTAAATTGCCCTTTTTTCTCCGATGCCGACAACCCGGCATTTTTTTGTTGACCGACCGTCGATGAGGGTTACTCTGGTCTCCTTGTAACCTTACGCCACCCTAACGATGATTCTAAAAAACGCCTTCCTCCGTCCTATTCTGAGTGCCACGATCCTGGTTTCGTTGGTATTTTCTTTTTCTCAAGTGGTTCAAGCTCAGGACGATGGTAACGGCGTGGCACTGGGACGTTTGAAATTTGGCAAACAGACGGATGATAAATGGCTCAAGGTCGATCTTCGTAATACCACGCGCACTTCGCTCAATCCTCGTATCCGTGGCGGTCAACCCACCGTGACGACCAACCAACGTCCGACGACCTCGTTCAATACCGCTTATGCCCGCACTGCGGCGTTGCAAACCAGCAATCGTTTTTCCAGTTTGGATCGCTCCAAATTACCCGTCGGCTATCGTCCGGCTTCCACCATGGTTTCAAACCATCGTCTGCTTCAAGCCGCCAGTATCGCCGTCAATCGCGCCCACAAAAGTTCGCGCAGCAGATGCTGGCGCTATGTAAAAACCGCTTTGCTAAAAGCTGAAGTCATCGATTCTTATCCCAAAACCGGCTACGCCAAACAGGCTGCCTGGGAGCTGGTGCAGGATTACGGTTTTGTTCGTACCCAGATTTCCAATCCTTTTGCTGCACCGATTGGCTCCGTGCTTGTTTACGGGGGACGAGGAGCAGGCCATGTTGAAATTCGCACCCGCGAAGGTTTTGTCAGCGATTTCGTTTCGCTCAAACCATCGCCCCGGCCGTTAATCGGTGTGTTTGTAAAACGTTGATCCTGGGCACTTAATCACAACCGCTTAAAATTCTAAGCCGGTTTTTATTCTAGTAATTGGGCGATGGTGCAGCCGGGAAGGGCAGCCAGGAAATCGGCGGCAGGTTTTCCTGAGGATCGCCGGACGGTTCTTTGGAAAGGATTTCCCGCATGGTGCGTTCGGCATGTCCATCCACAAAAAGCACGTGCGATATTGCCGAGGGAACATCTATTTTACGACTGTGCCGATAAGAAACCGCTGGAGGCAATATCCCTGGATCGGTGGAGGCCGATTCCGCCAGAAAAATAACGGAGCGAGGGCTTTGCATATCATAGACCGCGTAGGCAGGTTGATCGGCCAGCGGCTGCAAATAACGGTTCATGGCGTAAGGAAAAATGAAGAGATCCCGGGATGCGCCAAAGATTTTGGCCAGCGAAGGATCATTCCAAATGATGGCCGAATTATCCGCGCGATTGAAGCCCGGCGAAATGAGTTTGCCATAGGGAACCTGCGAAAGATAGGGGGGCAGGGCGTTATACCAGGCATCTTTTAGCTCGGGGTCTGCTTGGGACGGTCCCGCCAGTGGGAGTCGATTGTCGTGATCGATCAAATACAAATTCAAGCCAATGCCCCATTGCACCAGATTATTGAGAGCTACGATGCTCGATGCGGCGGCCTTTTCCTTTTTCAAAAGGGGGCTAAGGGCGAAGGCAAGCATGATGAAAAGCACGATGAGCAGGATCACTTCGCGGGTGGCCATGCCACTTTGGCCGGCTCCGCCAAGTGCCTTTCTGCGGGTGGAGCGAACGGGGGTCTTCATGGCTTGGCAGACAACGTCCAGCCTGCGGGCGGCTGATAGTTTTGGCTTGGATCAGCTTTTTTAAGCAGGTAATTGGAAAAAAACACGTATTCGGGTTCTTTAACGACTTCGCGCAATTGGGATCGGTCCAGGCCAAAACCACGGGCGATGACGCGGGCAAAAAAGTCGCTGGTCGTCACCGTGCGCGGGCTCCCGGCGGTAAGTCCCGGGGCGGTGAGAATGCGCAGATTTTTATCTTTATGAAGATCGAGAAGTTGCTCGGGGGTGAGATCGAATTGCACCAACCCTTTGGCCCAGGGCAGACTCGCGTAGATGTCTGCGGAATGGATCGGACCGCGCGCCCAACCGGCCCGCACGGATTGAGGGGAATAAATGGCGACTTGCGTATCCGGCACTGTCGTCAAAGCGGCGAGGTAATGTTCGAGAATAACTTCGGGGGAAACCGATTTTTCTGCCGTGGCGATGAGTTTTTCGGCATCGGTAATGCTTTTTGCATAACGCTGAATATCCCGTTCGATTTGCTGATCGGCGGGAGCTGTATTGGAGACCATCGGGAGGATTTTTTGCTTTTGCATGACCCAACGTCCGTCGATGCGCTTGAAATCGGCCCGTGCCAGGGCAAAGCCACGGTTGCTGCGCAAAATGTTAAGCGAAACCGGCAATTCCCAGTTGTAGGTTGACGAGGAGGTCCAGGCGTCGGTTTTTTCACGACCATAAACGCGGTGGGCCAGCACGCCACCCACCCCCAGCTTGCGCAAATCCTCCAGCAAAGCGGGTGCGCCGGTGCCCTCGTGCTCAAATTTCATCCAGGCAAAAAGACGCAGACGATTGTCATTTTCACCAGTGGATTTTTTATAGTCGCGAAAGGGCAGGACATCTTCCGTGGGACCGAAAACACTCGGGAAACGCTCGGGAAATTCCTCCTGACGCGTGTCGCCGTAAAAATTGGCCAGCAATTCCACTTCGATCCCGCCTTTTTTTATCGTGGTCGTAAACTGGGCTCCCGGCATGGCGGGTTCGCCACCTGGTCCTTGAAAAGGTGTCAAAACCGGCATCTTCAACGTTTTAATGGTCTCCGGCTGCACATCGGCATCCAGATTCCCCAGCATCACCGCATCGTATTGGAGTTGGTTAAAAAAGGTGACAACATTGGCGCTTTTCGTCACCGCCGAGGAAAACGTTCCGGTAAGGCTGTCGCCCAGATCGACCACCAGCACCGGCGTATTCGTGGCCCGCGCCTCTTCGCGCACTTTTTTAATGTAACCTGCGATGTAGGGAAAATGCTGGAGATCGCCGGTGTTTTTCACTCCCGACGGGATCACATTACCCCGCAGGCGTCCGGTTTGTAAAATGATCAAATCCGGTGCATCGCCCGATTTTTTTTGGCAGGCCGTCCACCACGGAAGCATTAAAACGGACAGCAAAACTACTAACCCCGTTTTTTTGGATAAAAAAAACGTTTTCTTCCCGGCGAAATGGTGATGCAAGCTCATAATTACCGTGGTTATTCCTAGGAAACTCCGCACGTTATAAGATGGTTCCTGGAAATTGACCACCCGATATTCGCAACTTTTTATTTTGAGGATTGCCGAAGCAGACAAATTTGCTAAAAGTCTGGCACCCTTATGAGCAACAACATCGAATCCAACCTCCACGAAAACCGCCTATTCAAACCCGACCGCGCCTTCTCCAAGGCCGCCCGCATCGGTTCGCTGGCCGAGTATAAAAAACTTTACGCCGAATCCATCCAACACCCCGACCGCTTCTGGGCGCGCGAAGCCAAAGACCTTTCCTGGACCCAAAAATGGACTCGCGTCCTTGAATGGAAACTCCCTTTCGCCAAATGGTTCGTCGGTGGCAAAATCAACGCCGCCTACAACTGCGTGGATCGTCACCTCACCAACGGACGAAAAAACAAAGCCGCCCTCATCTGGGAAGGTGAACCCGGCGAAAAACGCACCCTTACCTACCAGCAACTCCATCGCGAAGTCAGCCGTTTTGCCAACGTCCTCCTCCGTAACGGTGCAAAAAAAGGCGACCGCATCATCATTTATCTCCCCCAGATTCCCGAGGCCGCCATCGCCATGCTCGCCTGCGCACGCATCGGGGCCGTCCACTCCGTCATCTTTGGCGGTTTCAGTGCCGAAAGCATTAAAGACCGCATCCTCGATAGCGGCGCCACCCTCGTCATCACCGCCGATGGCGGTTATCGCCGCGGCACCATCGTTCCCCTTAAGAAAAATGTCGATGATGCCCTCCGCACCCTCGACGTCATTCGCAAAGTCATCGTCTTCCGCCGCGCCGGCAACGAAATCCATATCCAGGAAGGACGCGACGTCTGGTGGCATCGCGAATTGGATTACGTCGATGCCAACTGCCCCCCCGCCATCCTCGATAGCGAGCACCCTCTTTTTATTCTCTACACCAGCGGCTCCACCGGCAAACCCAAGGGCATCCTCCACACCACCGGCGGCTACCTGGTCGGCACCGCCGTCTCGATGAAATATACCTTCGACCTTCAAGACGACGACATTTACTGGTGTACCGCCGATGTCGGCTGGATCACCGGCCACAGCTACATGGTCTATGGTCCACTCGCCCAGGGAGCCACCGTCCTCATGTATGAAGGCGCCCCCAACTGGCCCGAGCAGGATCGTTTCTGGCAAATCATCGAAGACTATCGCGTCACCATTTTTTATACCGCCCCCACCGCCATTCGCTCCTTCATCAAATGGGGCGACGAATGGGTGAAAAAACACGACCTATCCTCACTCCGATTGTTAGGCACCGTCGGCGAACCCATCAATCCCGAAGCCTGGATCTGGTATCACAAAAACATTGGCGGCGAACGTTGCCCCATCGTCGATACCTGGTGGCAGACCGAGACGGGCGCTCACATGATCACTCCGCTTCCCGGCGCCATTCCCACCAAACCGGGCTCGGCGACCCTGCCCTTTTTTGGAATTGATGCTGCCATCGTCGATGATGACGGCAACGAAGTCCCTCACGGCCAGGGCGGCAAACTCGTCATCCGCAGACCCTGGCCCGCCATGCTGCGCTCCCTTTATGGCGATAAAGCCCGCTATAAAAAACAATATTGGACCGAGGTCAAAGGAGCTTACTTTACGGGCGATGGAGCCAGCCGCGACAAGGACGGCTATTTTTGGATTCAGGGCCGCATCGACGACGTGCTTAACGTCGCCGGCCATCGTCTCGGCACTGCCGAAGTGGAAAGTGCGCTCGTTTCCCACTCCAGCGTGGCCGAGGCCGCTGTGGTCGGTCGTCCCGATGAAATCAAGGGGCAGGGCGTAGTCGCTTTCGTTACCTTGAAGCAGGGCATCCAGGCCACCGCGCTTTTAAAAGAAGCGTTGCGCAAACACGTCGGCGAAATCATCGGTCCCATTGCCAAGCCCGACGAAATCCGTTTCGCAGAATTGCTACCCAAGACGCGCAGCGGCAAAATCATGCGTCGCCTGCTCAAGCAAGTCGCCGGGGGAGGCGCCGTCACGGGCGACACCACCACGCTCGAAGATCTCAGCGTGCTGGCCAAGCTCAGCAAGACCGACGAATAAACCTCCCTAGTATCCTGTAACATTTAAATGTTCGGATTGCATTCGCTTGCTTCTCGCGCGAGAAGTGCGCATGGCAAATCGATATCGAATCACCCTCACTGAGAAAGAGCGCAAGCAATTGCGCGACTCCACCA
>JBBRFA010000079.1:0-16779 GCA_038225185.1 Chthoniobacterales bacterium | reverse complement strand
GGGTCGGGTGTGCTCTCCGGAGGGGGAGCCTTCGGCTAGGTTTGCGGTTCTAAGGGCAGGCCTTCCTGGGAGCCGGTTTTAATCACTTGCACGCCTTCGATTTTCCAATGCCCGTTTTCTTTGACAAAAAGATAGATCATGGAAGCGGAGCGTCCGTTGCTCTCGAGGAAGACCAGCGCGGAGGCTTTTACGCTGGCCGCAAAACGGGTTTCGCCGAAACTTACGCGGGTGTCACCGATGAGTTGTGGATAGCTGGAACGAATCATTTCCCGAAATTGCTCGCGAGGAAATTTTTGCCGGATGCCCGTGGCCGCAAAAGTATAGGCAGTAGTGTAATCATTTCTGCGCAGGGCAGCGATCTGGAGCTCGACGATCTGGTAGAGATCGCGGGGATTGGGTTCGACGATGGGAAGGAGTGTCGCAGGGAGGACGACGGAATTATTTTGCAGGTAACGAAAGACCCCGGCACCGACGACGAGACCGCCGGCAAGACCGAGAACCCAGGCGCGGAGGCGGGGCGTCATTCGATGGCCTCCCCGAGCCGGCGTAGATAGGAAAAGGAGTAGATACCGGATTGATGTCCATCGGCCCAGGTGGGTTTCCAGCCGTAGCCGCCGACGATGTGATGGCTTTTTAGTGTGAAACTGCCAGGGGTATGATTGACGTTGGGTTTGAGGACGCGTCCGAGCACGTCGGGTTCGCCTTCGCAAAGGGCGCAGGGGCAGGAGCGGCGCAGGAAGTCGAGAGGGAAGTAGTTTTCCTCGCCATCGGTCCAGGCCAGGGCGAGTTCGTTGCCGACGACTTGTAAATTGGTTAGTGCCAGGGTCGCCATGGAGAGGGTGGGTGGATGGGTTATTCGGTGAGACGGCTGATGTGGATGTCGCGGTTGCCGCGCAAGGCGCGTATCATGCCTTCCTGGAGGAAAAGTTTTTGATGTTCTTCCATCAGGTAACGGTCGGTCATGCCCGAAAGGTAATCGCAGATGGTGCGGTGCAGACCTTCTTTTTTTACCCGGCTGGCGGCACTGCGTCCGAGGAGCGAGGGGCAGGAGACATAGGTGTTAAAGACGTTGCGAAGCATGGAGCAGGCACGTTGGTTGGCACCGGCGACCTTGGGATGTTCGTAAAGATTTTGGTAGAGAAATTTGCGAAGCTGCCGGGTGGATTTGCGGATGGCGTCGCTGGTGGCGATGAGTGGTTTTTTTTGGCGTCGCACGTCGTCCGGACTTTTGGGGTTGGCGAGGTCGATGAGGGCGGCGCTGGTGATGATGACGTCTTCGACGAGTCGATCGATGAGGCAACGGATGATGAAGCCGGCGGCTTCGGTGCCTTTGAGTCGGGGATGAAGTTTGGCGACCTGGGCGGAGGTGGCGCTCCAGAGGGTGAGTTTTTGGAGTTGATCGAGGGCGAGAAGTTCGTAGTCGATGCCGTCGTCGAGATCGTGGCTGTAATAGGTGATTTCGTCGGCGATATCGGCGACTTGAGCTTCGAGGGAAGGGGCGTCGCCGGGTTTGGTGCCGGGACGAAAGGCTTCGTGTTTGCGCAGGCCGTGGAGAACTTCGGCGCTGAGATTGAGGCCGGGGAAGCGGGGATATTTGTTTTCGAGGAGTTCGACGACCCGGAGACTTTGCACGTTGTGTTCGAACCCGCCGAAATCGCGCATTAACTCGTTGAGCATGTGTTCGCCGGAGTGGCCGAAAGGGGAATGCCCGAGGTCGTGAGCGAGGGCGATGGTCTCGGCGAGATCTTCGTTGAGGCCGAGGGCGCGGGCGATGGTGCGGCTAACGGAGGCGACTTCGATGGTGTGGGTGAGCCGGGTGCGAAGATGATCCCCTGTGCCGTTGAGGAAGACCTGGGTTTTATATTCGAGACGGCGAAAGGCACGGGAATGGATGATGCGGGCGCGGTCGCGCTGGAATTCGGTGCGGTAGGGGTGGGAAGGTTCCTTGTATTTGCGTCCGGCGGAAAGGCTGGATTTTTGGGCGTAGGGAGCGAGGGTGGCGATTTCCACGCGTTCGAAATCCTGTCGGGTGCGGAGCATAAAATGTTAGTTTTGCTGGTGTTGGGCGAGGACTTCCTGGCGGAGACGTTTTTCCTCGGCGCGCGCGGCTTTGCGCACGACCAGCATGTCGTAGGCGGCGAGGAGAAAGCTGGTGGCGGTGAACCAGACGCAGGCAAACCAAAAGAGGATGAAAAGAAAAGGGCGGGCGCTTAACCAGGCGGAGAGCCAGGTGGAACCGAGAAAAAGGAGCAGAAGTGCGGAAATGATGAGGCTGGCGAGGAAATTACGTCGGTATTCCTGGTGACGAAGGATTCCCAGACAGACTTGAACCAGAAAGCGCATGAGAATGGGAACGTGCCTGAGATTACCCACGGCTGCAAGCAGCAAGAAGGGTGGGGGGCTGCGGCGGGTGACGTTGGAATCTGGAGCTATGGCGTGGAATGGGTTAGCTCTCGCGGTGTTTTTCGATAAGGGCGTAGGCGTTGTGGCTGTGGATGGACTCGTAATTTTCGGCTTCGACACGATACCAGGTGATGTTCGGTTCCAAGTTGGCGCGGGAGGCAATGTTGCGGACGAGATCTTCCACGAAAACAGGGTTTTCATAAGCGCGTTCGGTGACGAATTTTTCATCGGGCCGTTTGAGCACGCTGTAAAGTTCGCTGCTGGCGCAGGATTCGACCAATTCGATGAGGTCCTCGATCCAAATGGGCGTCTTTGAGCGGACGGCGAAAGTGACTTTGCCGCGCTGATTATGCGCGCCGTGGATGGAGATGGCCTTGGAGCAGGGGCAGAGCGTGGTGACGAGCACGCCGACGGTGACGATGAAATCGATGGTGCCTTTGTCATAGACGGCATCGAATTTTACTTCGTAATCCATCAGGCCGGGTGCCTGGGTGGCGGGCGCTTTTTTTTCGATGAAAAAGGGAAAAATAAATTCGACGTGCGCTTTCTCGGAGTGAAGTTTGGCGACGAGTTGCTCGAGGATTTCGTGGATGTTTTCGACGTGAAGGACGGGGCCGTGAGCGTTGAGCACCTGGACGAAACGGCTCATGTGCGTGCCTTTGAATTGATGCGGCAGATCGACGGTGAGGGCGGCGGTGGCGACAGTGCTTTGGAGGCGGTGGGCGCGATCGCGGATTTGCAGGGGATAACGCAGATTGGTGATGCCGACACGATCGATGGCGATGTTGCGGTGATCGGCCTGGTTTTGCGTATCGGCAAGAGAAGCTTGGGGAGCCAAAGGCTGTGGGTCCATGGATAATGATTAAGGCGGGTGGGAAAATGAAGGTTAAGGCGGAGTTTATCTGCCGGGGGAAGCAAAGCACTCGTCGGGTAAGTTACGAAAGATACAACGGTATGGACGAATCGGGAAAGTCTGCGGATGAGAGATTTTATCGTTGCCTGGAGTGGGGGCAAGGCGGCAACGTGGCATTTGTGATTTTTCCATGAAAGCTTACCTCGATCTTTTGCGGCTGGTTCTTGCCAACGGTGTCTCCAAAGAGGATCGCACCGGCACGGGCACGCTGGCGGTGTTTGGTGCCCAGGCGCGGTTCGATCTCAGCGAGGGATTTCCGCTTTTAACGACGAAAAAAGTTCATTTACGTTCCATCATTCACGAGCTGCTCTGGTTTCTCCAAGGCGACACCAACGTGCGTTATTTGCAGGAAAATAAAGTGACGATCTGGGACGAATGGGCCGATGCCGAGGGGAATCTGGGCCGGGTCTATGGCGCACAATGGCGCGATTGGCAGGCGGCGGATGGACGTTCCATCGATCAAATCCGCACAGTCGTCGAGCAAATCCAGCGCAATCCCGACAGTCGGCGTCTAATTGTTTCGGCCTGGAATCCAGCAGAAATCGAGCAGATGGCGTTGCCACCGTGTCATGCCTTGTTCCAGTTTGCCGTGCTCGATGGGCGGCTGGATTGTCAGTTGTATCAGCGCAGTGCGGATTTATTTTTGGGCGTGCCTTTTAACATCGCCAGTTACGCCTTGCTTTTGCAAATGGTCGCCCAAGTGACAGGGCTGCGTCCGGGAGTGTTCGTGCATACTTTTGGCGATCTGCACATTTATAAAAATCACCTCGAACAGGTGGCGGAACAACTTTCGCGCGATCCGCGCCACCTTCCGGTGATGCGATTGAACCCGGCGGTGAAAGACATTTTCGGGTTCCGCTACGAGGATTTTACCTTGGAAAATTACGATCCGCATCCAGCGATCAAAGCACCCATCGCGGTATGAAAAACTGGACCGCCATCGTCGCCATGGCCAGCAATCGGGTGATCGGACGCGAAGGTAAAATGCCGTGGCATTTGCCGGAGGATTTGCGCTGGTTCAAGGAAAAAACGTTGGGAGGAGCGCTGCTGATGGGACGCAAAACCTATGAATCCATCGGGCGTCCTTTGCCGGGGCGCGAGACTTATGTGATTTCGCGAACCGCGACTTTTCCGGGCACGCAGACGATTCGCGACCTGGCGACGTATGATTTTGAAAAAATCGAGCGACCGATTTTTGTGGTGGGCGGCGGCGAGATTTACCGGGAATTGCTCCCGCGTTGCGCAGAGGTGCTGGTGACACAACTTCATCGTGAAGAGACGGGCGATGCCTGGATGCCGGAGTTTGAGGAAGAATTTCCGGTGGTGGAAGTAGTGCGGGAGGCGGAGCAATTTCGCATCGTGCGTTACGCTCGGGTCAATGCGTGAAAGCGGGGCGCAACCTCCTCCTTGATTTTGGTGGATGCTCTGGTAATCTGCGGGGCTGTCGGGCGTCAATTCCTGACGCAATTAGCTAAAAAAGGAGGGATGGTAGAGCGGTTTATTGCACCGGTCTTGAAAACCGGAGAAGTCACAAGCTTCCGTGGGTTCGAATCCCACTCCCTCCGCCATTTTTTTAGGATAAAAAGCCTCGCCAAAAGAGTGCTAAATGGCAAAAAGCTACAAAAAAGCACCCGAGGAGGGATCCCAGGGTGCTTTTTCGTTCGTGTAATCGCGAAAAATTACTTCGCAGCGGTGTAATTGGTGGCCACTTGATCCCAATTGACTGCGTTCCAGATGGCTTTGAGGTAGTCGGGACGGCGGTTTTGGTAGTTTAGGTAATAAGCATGCTCCCAGACATCGACTCCGAAAATGGGGGTGTGACCGTCCATGAGCGGGCTGTCCTGGTTGGGCGTGGAAATGACTTCCAATTCGCCGGCTTTGCTGACGACGAGCCATGCCCAACCGCTTCCGAAACGGGTGGCACCGGCGGTGGCGACTTTTTCTTTGAAGGCATCGAAACTGCCAAATTTGGCATCGATGGCAGTGGCGAGATCGCCGGATGGTGCACTTCCTGCACCGGAGGATTGAGGGCCGAGCACTTTCCAGAAAAGGCTGTGGTTGGCGTGTCCACCAGCGTTGTTGCGCACGGCGGTGCGTGCGGCTTCGGGCACGACGCTGAGGTCGGCGAGCAATTCTTCGACGGGTTTGTCGAGCAACTCAGGATGATCTTTCAACGCGTTGTTGGCGTTGGTGATGTAAGCCTGATGATGTTTTCCGTGGTGGATTTCCATGGTCGCAGTATCGATGTGGGGTTCGAGTGCATTGGTGGCGTAGGGTAGTGGTGGTAATTCGTAGGGCATATGGATGGATGGATGGTATCGGTTGTGTTTTTTTGAGTGAGCGGTAAACGTAAACGGGTCTCGAAATCCCGCAAGTCTTAGTTGACAGGAGCAAGAGGGATTGCCGGGGTGCGGGATCGCCACCAGGCATCGAGGGAAAAGATCAACACCCCGATCCAGATGCAGATGAAAGCCACCAGCCGCGTGGCGGTGAAGGTTTCCTGAAAAATAAAAACACCGATGAGAAAACTAATCGTCGGCGCAAGGAATTGGATAAAACTCAATGTGGTAAGCTGCAAGGCGCGCGCCGCCTGGGCAAACCAGAGCAAAGGAAAAACAGTGATCACTCCACTGCCCAGCAAAAGCAGTGTGTTGCTCGATAAAACCGGCAGAAGCGGGACCGCATCGGGTAGCCACCATAAATAGCAGAGGGCAAAGGGCATGATGATGAGCGTTTCCAGGAAAAGCCCGCCGAGGGGAGTGGCCACGGCGATTTTGCGAAGCACGCTGTAAATGCCAAAAGTGATGGCCAACCCGATGGCGACCCAGGGGAAACCGCGTCCGGTCTCGCTGGTGGCGACGGCGACGCCGAGGAAGGCTAAAAGAATGGCGGCCCATTGCTGGCGGTTGAGTTTTTCGCGAAAAATAACCAGCCCGAAGACGAGATTGAGCACCGGGGTGATGAAGTAACCCATGCTGGCATCGAGGAGATGACCGGTGTTGACTGCCCAGATGTAAATGAGCCAGTTGGCGGCGATGAGCAGACCGCGTGCGGCGGAAATGAGGAGCCCGCGCGGGTTCTGGTGAATTTCGTTCCAGGAACGGCGAAAAGTGAGGAGGATGCCGACAAAAACGACTGACCAGACGATGCGATGCGCGAGGATTTCGGCGGAGGGCAGGTGGGCGAGTTGCCTCCAGAAGAGCGGGACCAGGCCCCAGGAGGTAAAGGCAGCGAGACCGGCCAGCAACCCGGCGCGTTGAGAGAGAGCATGGCCGGGCATGAGGGGGCAGGAAATACTGTTAGGAGCTGGCCCGGAGCACCGGCTATTTCTCCTCTTCGGTAAACATGCCGCGAGCCATTTCGATGCCCATTTTTTGGATGGCGAGGGCTTGTTTTTGCTGTTGGGCGAAGGCGTCCCATTGCGGAGGCGAGAGGAGGGTTTTGGAGCGGGCGAGAATGCGTTCGTTGCGTTCCGCCTGGGCTTGGAAAGTGATGTCGAGCACGGCGGGATCGGGAAAAGTGCCGGGAGTGCTGGTGCTCACGGCGCCGGAGAAACGGCTGGTGTTAAGCTGTTCCTGTTGCATGATTTGCAGGAGACCGGAGGATTGGTCGGGCCGCAGGGGGACATTTTGGGCGGTCATCTGCGCGGAGATTTGGGTTAGCAAGGCACGATCGGGGATGGAACGTTGATAGTTCATGTATTCTTGATAACCGTCTTCACCTAACAATTCCTTAAAAGCGGTTTCACTGGCGGCAAATGATTCGGAGAGTGCTTGTGGATCGGATCGGCGGGCATCGAAGCCGGCTTCGAGGGCGCTGGAGTTTTGGTCGGCTAAGATTTGAAAAAAGCGTTCGGCCTCGTCGGGGGCGAGGCCGAGTTGTTGCACGAGATCGGCATACATTGGCTTGAGCACCGTGAGCTGCTGCGAAAGCAGGGCTTTGCGGGCCACGGGATTTTTCAACATTTTTTCCAACATGTTCGCAAAGGGATTTTTGGGTGGTTTTTCCGCTTTTGCGGGAGGTGCCTCCAGAGGAACGGCGGCAGGGATCTCGATGGAGGCAATTTTTTCCCGCAAAGAATCGGACTCCTCGGAAAAAGCCTCGGTTTTTGCCTTCAATGCGGCCGATGCGACGGTGGTTTTTCTAGCTTCATCGTTCTGTTGATCGATTTGTTCGCGCAACGTCTTATTTTCTTTTGAGAGCGTTTGAATGGTGTTTTTCTGGCTAATGGCCGACCATGCGAAATAAAGGAGCGGAAGAAGGAGAAGAGCGGGGAGGATTTTTTTCATTGGAGGTATTTTTCCGGTTCGAGTCCGTCGGCCAGCAAATGATAGTTTGCCGACGTTTTAACATAATAAATTTCTCCCAACTGCCCGAGGGCGGCTGAGGCTTCGAGGCCGGGCAGATTGATCGACAGTCGGAAGCCGTCGAGACGTTCGCCCCGGATGGAGTGGCTGGCGCGGTTGGCCTGCCACTGGATGTTTTGGAGCGCAGAGGCGGCATCGGCCGGCAGGGCGGGGAGTCCGGCTAGATAAGGGGTAAATTGCAGCAGACTGGCGTTGGTGAGAGGGATTTCCTGTCGTCCGAGATCGATCTCGCCACTTTTCATTTCATAACGCAGCAATTGCTGTTGCAAAAGGATCTCGATTAAAACGGCCAGGGCAGGCTCGCGTCGGCGAAGGCGCAAAACGATTTCGTTGGGAGCTAATGTTTTGTTATCCAAATCGATGCGGGTGGAGAAATTATAAGCTTGTTTTTTTCCATTTTCACCTGGAAGAAAGAGATTGCCATCGAGGCTGATGCTATCATCGGGGGTGTGGAGCGGTGTGATGGTAATGGTGCCGATGCGATCCAACTTATGAAAAATGGTTAGTTGGGAAGTGACCTCGTGTTTGAGGACCTGCCGGAAAACCAACTGCGGCGCGATCTCGGAGAAAGGCGCGTTACCGCCGTTCCAATTCGCTTTTACCAGCCAGCCTGTCATCACTCCCCAAAAGAGGAGGATGAAAAGGGAGACGAGTGTTTTCATTCTGCCAGAAGGATAGCTGCTAACCGGTGGTGCGCAACCCTGCGGCGATGGCGTTAATGGAAAGCATCACCTCGGGGAGCAGGGCGTCGCTTTCCACGGTGTCGCCGGAGCGGGCGAGGCGGCGCCATTTGCGGAGCAGGACGATTTGTTGGGCGTGCAGACGTTGCAGAGCGTCGGCGCGCACGGCGAGAGTCTTGTAAAAACGCGGGCGTCGTTGGGTGAGTTCGCCACCCATGACCTTGCCGATCATGGTCTGGGTTAGGAGGAATTCCTCCCGGATGATGGTGAAGACTTTTTCGCGCGCGGTTTCGTCGTCCACGAGAGAGGAGTATTGTTCCATGAGGCCAAGGTCGGCACTGGCCAGATTGGTCTCCACGTTGGTGATGGTGAAGCGGAGGAAGGGCCAGTTTTTTTGTTCCTTGGAGAGCCAGAGAAAGTTTTCCTCGTCCTCTTTTTCGAGGGTGGCGAGGGCGGAGCCGACTCCGAACCAGCCTGGGAGATAGAAGCGGGATTGATTCCAGGAAAACACCCAGGGAATGGCGCGAAGATCGCTCAGTTTCCGCTGGCCGGTGCGCCGCGAGGGACGAGACCCGATGCTGCTGCGCTCCAAGGCGTCGATGGGGGTGGCCTGGCTGTAAAAAATCATAAACTCGGGCAATTTAAGAAATGCCTGGTAAGTGTCGCGACTGATTTTTGCGAGGCGATTAACGACGCCTTTCAGTGGGCGGGCGATGTCGGTCTTCTGGGTTTGCCGCACGGAGACTCCGGTGACGCCGGCGAGGAGCAGTTCCAGATTGTAAGTGGCGGTGCCGAGGTTGGCATATTTTTGAGCGATGGTTTCGCCCTGTTCGGTGAGGCGAATATCGCCGTTGACGGTGCGGGGAGGCAGAGCTTCGAGAAAACGATGGGTGGGACCGGCGCCACGGCTGATCGTTCCCCCGCGACCGTGGAAAAATCGGATGCGACATCCGGCATTTTCTCCTTCGGCGGTGATGGCTTCCTGGGCCATTTGGAGAGCCCATTGGCTGGCGAGAATGCCGCCTTCCTTGTTGCTGTCGCTGTAGCCGACCATGACTTGTTGCACGGGGAGGGGATGGCGCGAGGGACGCTGGGCGTGCTGGCGATGCAGGCTGCGGGTGGTGACGGGATGTGCGAGAAATGCGCGCATGATTTCGGGGCTTTTTTCGAGATCTTCGGTGGTCTCGAAAAGCGGCACCACGGGAAGCAGGACGGCGAGGCCATCGCGGGTGTTTTCCACCAGACCGGCTTCGCGCAAAAACAGATACACGACGAGCAAATCCGATACGCTGCGAGTCATGCTAACAATGAGCGCGCCGAGACCTTCGCCACCGTATTGCTGGCGATACTGGGCCAGGACGCGGTAGCAATCGAGCACGGTGTCGGCCTCTTTGCCAGCTTTGACACCGGGGAGCAAAAAGGGGCGGGGTTTACTCAATTCATCGTTGAGAAATGCCACGCGTTGGTCCTCGCTCCAGGCAGCGAGTTCGTGCCCTGGTAATCCGGCAGCGGTCATTATCTGGCCCAGCGCCGCCTCGTGAAAGGCGCTGTTTTGACGGATGTCGAGAATTGCCGAATGAAAGCCAAACACCTCCAGCGTGCGCATGATTGGGCGCACTTCGATTCGGGCGAGACGTAGAGCGCCCACTTCGATGAGCGAACTGTAGAGAATACGCAAATCGGCCCGCAACTGCTGGGGATAGCGATAACGATGCGGTTGATCGGTCAGTTCAGGATCGTCGTCGATGGAGCGGGTGAGCGGAATTTTTTGTTCAATTAGCCGCACGTATTGCCGCCAGGGCTCGTCGGGGTAATGACGGAAAATCGGTTCGGTTGCGGCAGCGCCAATCTCACGAGCAAGAGCCTGGATGGCGTCTTTAAGAAAGGGCGGTGCTGGATGCACATATTGCGAGAGGCTCAGCTCGTGCGCAGCATGGTCCAGTTGTTCCGTGAGCACTTCGAGGGCGTTGCGGCGCAGTTCGAGCAGGGATTCGCGAGTCACCTCGGCGGTAACAAAAGGATGACCATCGCGATCTCCGCCCACCCAGGTGCCAAAGCGCAGACCGGGCAGGGCACCTTCCTTTTCCAAGGCAGCGGGATCGAATCCGGCATCGCTCCACGACATGGCGAGATTGCGATCCAGCCGGGGCACCACATTTGGGAAAACTTCCCGCAAATAATGCATCACGTTGCGGCGTTCATCGGCGACCTCAGGTTTTTGGCGGGGGATTTCGCCCGTGCGCCAGAGTCGTTCCAGGGTGGCTTTGGTGTCTTCGCGGATTTGCTGGCGCTCGCGTTGGGTCCACATCGTGTTTTCGCGGGAGAGTAGCAATTGATAAATCTGACGTAATTGTTCGAGCACAGTCGAGCGTTTTGCCTCGGTGGGATGGGCGGTGAGCACGGGTTCGACTTCCACCTCGCTCATTACCTCCAGCACTTCTTTCTCCGTGGTGCCTGCCAATTTGAGGCGATTGAGTTCGGCCGCCCAGAGGCCGGGTTCTTTTTCGGGGCCGAGTTCCAGCTCGCGCAGGCGACGAATCTGCGAGGCAGCGTTTTCCTCAACAATATTCAAAAGCTGAAAAGCAATCGAATAGACCTGCCCCATGCGGTCGGGAAACGGTTCGTGAATCTCCGAATCTTCCAGCCAGGGCACGCATTTCGCCAGTTCCACATTGCCCAGATCGACGAGCACTTCGCGGAAACATTCCACGAGAAATTTGAGGTCGGCATTGATTTTTTCAAACCCAATGGCTGTAAAATCAGTGCGTTGGCTGGCAGATTGTTGCGTGCTGTTTTCCATAATATTCCCTTGTCGCCGGGCTCTCCCGACGGTGTGCCTGTGGTATGCCCATTCGTCCCAGCGCTGTCAATGTTTCGACGTAAAAAAGTAAACCAAACCCGCTGTTTGCCGCGAATAATCCACATCAAGCACAATGCCGATATCCAATTCCCGTCTTTTTCTTCTTCAAAAATGTGACAAAACCGTTACATTCACTTCTTTATGAGTCGAAAAATCCCCCTGGCCGCTGTTTTCCGGGCTTCCTGTGCAATCCTTCTTCCAGCGTTCACCTACGCAGATACCATCGTCTTAAAAACGGGCGAACGTATCGAAGCCGTTATCATTAGCGACGACGGCACCACCATCGAAGCGGAGATAAAAGTGAGCCCGTCCATCACCGATGGGCGCACCTTTTCGAAAGATGAGATTCAGCGGATCGAAAAACCCGATCCCGCCGAGAACACCTACGAAAACCTGGCCCCCCTGCGGAACAACCCCAACTCCATTTCGCTCGAACATTACGACGCCGCCATCGCAGGTAAAATCCAGCCCTTTCTACAAAAGTATTCCACCAGCACGCGCATTCCCGATGTCGAAGCTCTGCTTAAAAAGCTTCAAGTCGAAAAAGAACGCGTCGCAAAAGGCGAAGTCAAAGTCGAAAACGAATGGTTCACACCCGAGGAAGTCCTCCAATTCAAACCCCAGATCTCCTCCACGCTGCTCTTTCAAAAAATGCGCACGCTCGGGCAAAGTGGCGATTTCATCAGTGCCCTCAACGCATTTGCCCAGATCGAGAAAGACTTTCCCGGCTCACCCACCTACCCCAAAGCCGTTGAAGTTGCCGCGCAAATCATCCCCAACATCCAGAATGAAATCAATGCCCGTCGGGTGATCCTTAAAAGCGATCTCGAAGAACGCGAAAAAGGTCTCGCCGTCCTGCCCGATTTCCGTAAACAACCCCTCATCCAAGCTGCCGCCGACGAGGAAGTGCAAAATAATGCCGCGCTCGAAGCTCTCCTAAAAAGCGGACAAAAATGGACCCCCATTTACCCTCGACACTCCAAAAGCATCGACGAACTCCAAAAAACCGTCACCTCCGAAGCCACCCGCCTCGCCGCCATCCCCGTCGCCTCCCTTTCCGCCTCGGTCGCCGCCACGCAGGAAGCGCGCAAACAAATTGCCCAAGCCGACTACGATACCGCCACCGCCACTTTACAAAAGGCCACGACGCTCTGGAGTGCGAATTCTCTCGTAAAACCGCTTCAGGACGAAATCGCCGCCGCCAAAACTGCCGCCGCCGATGCCGCCAAAGCTGCCGAGGAAGCCGCCAAAGCCACGCCCACTCCTGCCCCGCTGGCCGAATCGACTCCCGTTGGTTCAAACCCTGCCACCTCTCTGGCCTCCACCGCTCCGACAACCGCTCCGACAACTGCCACTCCCATTCCCACGCTTGCGCCAACCCTGGTTCCCACGCCACCGCCGGAGCCGCCCCCCTCGTTTTTTCTCACCATTCCCGGTGCCATAGCCATCCTCACCGTCACCGCTCTGCTTGCCGCGGTGATTTCTTTTCTCGCCAAAAAGAAAAAAATATCCGCCGAGTCTCACTAACCTTTCCCGCTGTTTCATCCATGCCACGCTCCGCCACTGTAGATCGTCAGACCGCCGAGACCCGCATCCACATCGAACTGTCGCTCGATGGTTCGGGCGCTTCCACCATCTCCACCGGCATCCCGTTTTTGGATCACATGCTCACCTTGTTTGCGCGGCACAGCATCTTCGACCTCACCGTCAAAGCCGTGGGCGACATCGAAGTGGATTTTCATCACACCGTCGAAGATACCGGGATCACTCTTGGCCAGGCGCTTACCCAGGCTTTGGGGGATAAAAAAGGCATCCGCCGCTACGGTTTTGCCTATTTGCCGATGGATGAGACCCTGGCCCGGGTCGTCGTGGATTTGAGCGGCCGCCCCTTTTTGGAATATCGCGCCCCGCAAAATGCCGCCGCCATCGGAGGCAATTTTGAGTTTCAACTTGTGGAGGAATTTTTCCGCGGCTTTACCGTTCACGCCGGAGCCAACGTCCACGCCGAGATCCTTTACGGACGCGATTCGCATCATCTCGCCGAGGCACTTTTTAAAGGCTTGGCCCGTGCCCTCGACGCCGCGACGCAGATCGACCCCCGTGTGACCGGTATTCCCAGCACCAAAGGCGTGTTGTAATCCCGGTCCCCGGATCTTGGGGGAAAAGCGGCGCGGAATTATGCGGAAGCAAGACCCGTCAATCTAACGCGGGTGACGATCCGTTGACCTGCTTTTCAAGCGCCTTGAGACGTTTCAGCGCATCGGGAAGTTGAGCCGCAGCGATCCACTGGCGCTTGGCCTGTTTGTCGGGCGCGGCGGGATAACCCAAAACCACGCCGCCTGCCGGGATGTCGCGCATCACTCCCGATTTTGCGCCGATCATCGCCTGCGGACCGATTTTGAGGTGCCCGGCAATGCCAGACTGCGAAGCAATGATGACGTAATCCGAAAGCTGCGTGCTACCGGCAAACCCGACCTGGCCCATGATGAGGCAATGCCTGCCCATCACGACGTTATGCGCGACGTGCACGAGGTTGTCGATTTTTGTGCCCTGGCCAATGCGTGTCGGCCCGAGCGCACCGCGATCAATGGCGGTATTCGCTCCGATTTCCACATCATCCTCGATCACGACATACCCCACCTGCTGCATCTTGAGATGACGACCTTGATCGAAAACATACCCATAACCGTCCGAGCCAATCGTGGTGCCGGAGTGAATCATCACGCGATTACCGATCTGGGTTTTCGCATAAAGCACGACATTCGGATGCAGGAAAACGTCCCGGCCAATCCGGCTGTCGCGGCCAATGTGGTTTCCGCCCATCAACACCGATCCCTCACCTATTTGCACGCCCGCACCGATCACACAATGCGGCCCCACATGCGCAGTCGGATGCACCTCGCCCTCGATCACTGCACTCGGATGAATGCCCGCGGGAAACTCGTCGGGCGGAAAAAATAAGGGAAGGATTTTCGCCATCGCCACACGTGGATCTTTCACGCGAATCAAAATCTTCGACGAGGATTCCACATCGTTGCCCACCAGAATGGCACTGGCTCCGCTCTTTTCCGCCTCGGCCAGGAAGCCTGCTTTTTCGGCGAAAGCCAGATCACCCGGCAGAGCACTTTCCGCCGAAGCAAGGCCCGTGATCACCACCGAGCCATCGCCGAAAACATCTCCACCCACCTGCCCTGCCAAAAATGAAACCGTAAACATTGCGCTTACTTCAAGCCCACCATGCGTTGCTCTTCGACATCCCAAACCTTTAACCGCAAACAACGCAAAATCTCACCGGGATGCAGGCTGGTGAGTTTCGGGCGTTGCAGCTCCGGAATCGCTGCCATCACTTCCGGCAGACGATAAAATGGGACGCGGGAATTCAAGTGGTGGATGTGATGGTAACCGATGTTTCCCGTGAACCATGCCATCAGGGCGCTAGTTTTCATGTAGCTCGACGACTCCAGCGCGGCCCGTTCATAAGTCCAGCCATCCTTGTCATAAAACGAAACGTCGGGGAAATTATGCTGCGCGTAAAAGAGATACGAACCCAACCCAAACGTCACCAAAGCCGGAATGGTCTGCGCCAGCAACCACCCCTCCCATCCCACGGTAACGATAAGCACCGCCGCAATCGCAAAGTGCAAAACCAACGCAAATAAACAATCGAAATGTTCCCGCGGCTTCCGGAAAAAAGGCAGCAGGCACATGCCCTGCAAAAACATAAACACGTAACCCAAGGAAATCGTCAGCGGATGGCGCGTGAACAAATAAGTCCGCCGGGTGGCGGGTGTCGATTTCTCGAAATGGCTTTTCGTCATAATCGGGAACGACCCGATGTGCGAACCCTTGATCTTCGAGTTGTGATTGTGATGATGATTGTGCGAGCTTCGCCAAATGCTCGTCGGGCTAAGCGCAAAGATTCCAAAGACCCACATGAAACCATCGGCCAGCCGCGACCTGCCAAGAATCGCGTGATGTTGTTGATCGTGGTAAATAACGAACAATCTCAGCAGCAACAGCCCCGAGACGATGCTGCAAACGATCTGCGCCAACACGTGCACGTTCCACACCGTTCCAGCCGTGACTACCAGCCAGAGAGCCGCCGTTGAGAGCACGGACCACCAACTTTTCCTCACATTTTCGACAGCGAAAGGTTTTGTCGCTAAAATCAGTTCCGTTCCCGTCAGCACATCAACGGCTTTTGTAGTTTTGTGGGCGAAAGAAGTTTCGGTCATTATGTGTCATCGACTAAACTCCCGTAACCCACTACGCGCAAGTTGGAATTAAATGTGGGTGCGCACAATCATAAGGGTCAGCGTGTTTTTTTTGATGGTTAATCCTCCTTGGAAGGCAGGCGGAGCGGTTTTTTTTTCCGCACTGGATAAGCTGGGTAAATTTTGACTTCGATCTTTCTCTCGCCCAGTTGTTTTTCATAATCCAATGCCACCCGGTAAAGCGACCAAAAGAGATAGGTAAAAAATCCCGCCGCCAAGACTACGACGATAAAAATCCCGAAGCCAATGCCGGCATCTCCCTGCGCGAAAAACGGAATAACCACGGAAATCAACAAAATGAGTGATGGCAAAAGACTCGTGAAAAAAAGAATGACGCGTCCTGCTTTTCGCGCTCCCGGCCAGGGTAAAAAAGAAATCACCAGGGCGGCGAGAAGGAGCATGACCAAAACGATGACCGTGAATCGAAAATTGATGTAAGCGAGGGGGAAAAAGTAAACGTTGGGCACAATCATGCGGTAGCTGTCAGATTACTTCCTGAAAATCGATAAAACAAACAGGAACGTGCCTGGAAGACATGAAGAAAGGCGATTTTACGATGGGAGCGAGGGCTTTCAGCACGCAGTTTTTGGCATCTTGCCAAAGATGACACCCCTTTAATTGCGTTTGGACATTTTTTTGTGGGATCGGGCGCTTTTCAAGTTGCTCGATACCGATTGTGTGGCTAGTTCTGCACACGATGAATGCAGCGACTTGGAAATATGTAATTGGCTATGGAGTTTTTCTAATCGTCATCGGCCTGCTTGGCTATGCTTCGAACCCCGAAAAGGCAAAAACCGCCCTGATGAGCGGGGGGTTGTTTGGCACTCTTAGCATTATCTTCGGTGTCGTAATGGCCAAAGGCATGGTCTGGGGACGTTATGCCGCGATGGTGACCGCTTCGCTGTTAGCGATAATTTTCGGATGGAGAGCTTGGATGGGTTGGCAAGCTGTCATGGCGGGTGAGCCGAAACTCGTCGCCGCCTCATTGATCACTTCCATGCTGGTGGCTTCGTTGATTCTTTTGCCCCTCCTGTTTCGCAAAAAAACGTAAAGAGTTGCGGATTAATTTTGGAAGTCTGCCAGGTCCGGCCATTGGCCGACTCAGCCCAAAACTCCAAACTGCCGTTTTCTGGCAGAGGACGTTTCTCTTTTTAAATGCTGCTTTTGTTAAATGTCCGGTGTTTGCTTCCGCATTTTCCACGACTTTTTTGGCGCTACAAGCCACCAGATTGGGCTGCCTTACCTCTTCCCGAAAGTGTTCCGGAAGATTTAAAACATGGCA
>JBBRFA010000078.1:0-16814 GCA_038225185.1 Chthoniobacterales bacterium | reverse complement strand
AACGTTGTTTAGTCACACTAAACTGTGGTTTGTTTGGTTCGCAGACAGTTTTATGTGGATTTTTGGCTGAATTCGTCCACTGGCGTGACTGGATCGTTGAAAGTATTTATTGATGAATTTATCGATATAAGCAACATCTTTACCGGAAGTCAAGCCATAGTTGCGGCGGGTGGCGGAAGCTGCGGGGGTGGGGCTGTCTGCCAATCCGGATGGGGATAAGCGTTTGGGCTGGTGGGGGTGATAATGACAAAATTTCTGCGTTTTTGCAAAAGTATGTCGGAGCGCACCGATCTGCGTCCAGCCATGGAAGGCTATGGGTATTACTTAAATGCATTAAAATAAAAAAACCGTCCCTTAGTTTGCAATCGCGTCCCTTAGTTTGGTCCCATTGGTTTGCATCCTTAAGTTGAGAGTGGAGACTTGAGAGTCAAAAAAGTGCGCTGCGCGGTGGGTTTTGGTATTCCAAGCGAGACGCGTTGAGATGGCGGGCTGGAAGCACCGCCCACCCCGGGAGAAATGGTTTATGTTCATCATCAAACCTCGCCCACAAGGGGAAAGGCGCGTTTTTTGGTTTGCAAGGGAGAGATTCCGGCGTTATAGATTTCCCTGCTAAAAAAACGGTGGCTGTAGCTCAATGGTTAGAGTCCCAGATTGTGATTCTGGATGTTGCGGGTTCGAGTCCCGTCAGTCACCCCATTTTCCACCCCCGAAATGCTCCTGGCGCAGAGCTTTTAATCGGCGGTGGTGGTTTCTTCGATTTCTGGCTCAGGCTCGGGGGTCGGTTTTTTCTTTTTCTTTGTCCTGGGTTTATCGTCGGGGTCTTCCTGGGCTTTATTTTTTTCGCGTTCTTCTTTGAAAAGCTGGCGGAGGACGTCGCCGATCATGGGTGCGGCGTGAGTGCCGCCGGCAATATTTCTGTTATTGGGCGGGCCTTCATAGACGGCGGCAAAGGCGTATTTGGGATTGTCGGCGGGGGCGAATCCGGCAAACCAGGCGGCGACACGGGGTTTATTGCGGGGCCCCCACTGGGCGCTGCCAGTTTTGCCTGCGACTTCGATGCCGGGAACAGCGGCGCGACGGGCGGTTCCGCCGCTTCCACTGACGGCATTGATCATGCCACGACGCATGGTGTCCTGGATGTCGGGGCGGATTTCGACCTGGCTTTTGGCGCGGACACCGTAAGCGTTGAGGACTTTGTTATCGGGGGTTTGGATTTGCAGGACGAGTCGGGGTTGGTAAAGGGTGCCGCCGTTGCCGATGGCCATCATGGCCTGGGCCATTTGCAGGGGGGAGACAAGGAGATCGCCCTGGCCGATGGCCATGTTGGCGAGATCGCCGTTGAGGAGTTTGCGTTTGTGGACTTTTAGCATGTATTCATCGGTGGGGACGCGTCCATCGGTCTCGCTGCCGATGGGGATGCCGGTGCGACGTCCGAGGCCGAGTCGGGTGGAGTAATCGATGAGATTGCGGGAGCCGGTTTTTATGCCGACTTGATAGAACCAAGTGTTACAGGAGGTGGTGAGGGCATCGACGAAGTTCATGCTGCCGGCGTCGGATTTGCGATGGTTGCGCATGGGAGTGCCGCCGATGACCATGAGGGCGGGGCACCCAAAAATGGATTTGGGGGTGATGGTTTCGCTTTCGAGGGCGGCAAAGCCGGAGAAGACTTTGAAGGCGGAGCCGGGCGGATAGGCGGAGCGGAAGGCGCGTGGGTAGAGAGGGATGTCGGGGTCGTTGTTGTATTTATCGAATTGCTCCTGGGAGATGACGGGGACGAAGCTGTTGGGATCGAAGGAGGGCCAGGAGGCCATGGCGAGAATGTCGCCGTTGTTGGGGTCGAGGATGACGATGGCGCCGCGTTTGGCGCTGGATTGAAGGGTTTTTTCGACGATGCGCTGAATATCACGGTCGATGCTGGTGACGAGGTTGTAGCCGGGGTTGGGCGGGAAAGCCATGGTTTCGGCGGTTTTTTCGCCGTCTTTATTGAAGGTGACTCGAATCTGGCCGGGTTGACCGCGGAGTTGGTTATCGAAGGTTTGTTCGAGGCCTTCGCGGCCTTCAATTTCGGGCCAGAGTTTTTCGTTGTTTTCGAGGGGATCGGTTTTGATGCGTCCCTGGCGTCCGGAGTAGCCGATGACGTGGGCGGCGAGGGGGCCATTGGGGTAGATGCGGAAGTAGTTGGGGAGGAGAACGAAGCCGGCGGGGATGCTTTTTTGGAGGGCGGCGACGCGTTCTTCCTTGAGGTCGCGGGCGATTTCGAAGGGCATAAAACCGCGATTGCGGTAATGTTTGAGGACGGAGCTGGTATCGACGGAGAGTTCGATGCCGAGGGTGTTTTTGGCCACGGTGAGTTGTTTACGGACGTAATCGACGATTTCGGTGTCTTTGAATTTGAGTGGGGTGGGAAAGGTGAGTCCGAGGTTGTAGCCGATGCGACATTGGGCGAGAGGATTGCCGTGGCGGTCGCTGATTTGTCCGCGTGGCGCGGGGATGTTGAGTTCGTAACTGCCGGCGAGAGCGCGCGTTTCCCAGGCGGGAGCGATGGCGGAAGAGGCGGGCGGGGGGGTGGGAACGGGGTCATTTTGCCCGTGGGAGGGGGTGTAGGGCAGAGAGAGAAGTGCCAGAAGGAGAGGGAGACGCGAAGTGAACGGGAAGAAAAGCATGGAGCAGTGACTCTTAGATTCCACAAAGGAGGCTGGTATGCCAATGGAAAATACCAAGGGGCAATCCTGCGGGATGGTTGTTGAGCTGAGATTGGATTTACTGTGACGCGTAGCTTGACGATGGCTCTGGAGCCCTTTAACCTCAAGATTCTTTTATGAGCCGAAGGTTTCTTTTTATATCCATTTTTTTAATTCAGAGCTTTTTTTGGGTGCCGGTTTTTGCTGCCCTAACGGTGCGCGAAACGGAGATTACCACAGAGGAGGAGACGGTTGAGCTTAAGAAAAATGCCTCGGAGCAATTTGCCTTGGCGGAATCGGCGGAAGCTGAGGGCCGATTAAAGCGGGCACTTACGGCTTACCGGGTGGTGGTAAAACGCTATCCCAAGACGGATTTTGCGGCTCAGGCACAGTTCAAGGTAGCCAAGATCACCGAGGAAAGCGGGGATGCGAACAAAGCTTTTGGCGAATACCAGAAGTTGGTCGGCAATTATCCCAAGAGCAAAGACTTCGAGGCGTCGATTGAGGCGCAATTCAATATTGCCCAGCTTTATCTCGAAGGGAAACGTCTGGAGCTTTTTGGGGTGCCGACCCTGCCCTCGATGCAGCGGGCGGAGGAAATGTTTCGCGCGGTGATTACGAATGCGCCTTTCATCGCAAAATACGCGGCGGCGGCGCAATTCAATATCGGGCAGGCTCGGGAACGCCAGGACGACTACCGTGGAGCGGTGGAGGCTTATCAAAAAATCATCGACGACTATCCTTTTTCGGAGGTGACCGGTGATGCGCAGTATCAAATCGGTTTCGTTTACATGCGTGCAAGTCGGGCTGGAGAGTATGATCAATCCGCTTCGATCAAGGCCAGGGAGGCGTTTGAAGATTTCATCTATCGTTATCCCAACAGCGAGAAAGTGGCGCAGGCCCGGCAGAACATGCAGGCTTTGGGAGGGCGCCAGACGGAGAGCGCATTTAGCGTGGCCAAATTTTACGACAAACAAAAAAATTACAAGGCGGCGGCCATTTATTACAATGAAGTGATTCGCACGGAACCCGATTCCCCAAATAGCCAGGTGTCGCGAGATCGGTTGTCTGCGCTGAAGGATTTGGTCGGGGAGGATCAATTGACTTTTGCCGCCCCAGGACAAAAACCGGGCGCGAATCTCCGTAAAAAAATGCAGGCACAGGTGGATACCACAGCGCGCCCGGATTTTGTGGGACCCACGCTTCCGGTGGAGACGGCGGGTTCGTCGCCTGCGCTGCGCACTTCCCCGGATGATGTCGCTCCGATTCCTGCGGTGGAACCTGCTTTACCGGAATAAGGAAATTCCATGAGATTTATTATTTCTCTTATCGCAGCCGTAGTGGCGACCAGCCTTTTGGGTGGGTGCGCGGGGTATCAGATTGGTCCGGTGAAACCTGCTCGATTGGCAGAGATAAAAACGATTGCCGTGCCGATTTTTAAAAATAAAACGCTTGAACCTCGCGTCGAGGCTTTGGTGACGAATTCGTTGATTCAGCAAATTCAACAAGATGGCACCTATCAAATCTTATCCGAGGCGGATGCGGATGCGGTATTGGAGGGAACGATTGAAAACATTACCCGGCGCAGGGCGCGTTCGATTCGCGGCAATGTGGATGCCACCAGTGAGTTTAATCTCAATGTGGATCTTATTTTTACACTCACCAATCGGGTAACGGGAGAGGAGTTGCTCGTGGAAAAAGTGACTGGAACCACCAGCTTTTTTGTTGGCCAGGATTTACAACAGCAGGAGCGGCAGGCGGTGGTTCTGGCGGCCCAGGATGCCGCGGTGCGTTTAACCTCAAAAATCAGCGAAGGCTGGTAGGAGAAGACCCCGTGGAGGGACCAAGTGATTGAGTTTCTGAGCCGTCATCATTTTCCACCCCTGTATAAACCTGGATGCTTTACATCGTTGGCACGCCGATAGGAAATCTGGAAGATGTGAGCGAACGTCTGGCACGGACGTTGCGCGAGGTGGACGTGATCGCGGCGGAGGACACGCGCCATTCCCTGCGGTTGCTGCAACGTCTGGAGGTTAGCAAACCGCTGGTAAGCTATCATGAGCATAACGAGGCTGGGCGCACGGAGGATTTGATCGGGCGTCTGCGCGCCGGGACGAAGATCGCACTGATCACCGATGCGGGAATGCCGTCGGTCTCGGATCCTGGTCGTCGCCTGGTCGCGGCCTGCGTTGAAGCCGGACTTCCCTACACGGTGATACCGGGGCCCTCAGCGGTGGTGACCGCGCTGACGGGATCGGGTTTTCAAAACGAGCGCTGGGCTTTTCTGGGATTTCTGCCTGTGAAAAGCGGGCAAAGAGAGCGGGAGCTAACAGAGGCGCTGGCCACAGGGATGACGTCGTTATTTTTTGAGTCGCCGCATCGGCTGTTAAAAACGCTGGAAGTGCTGGCCCGAGTGGCGTCGGAGCGTCGGATATGTGTGGCGAGAGAGCTTACCAAACACTTTGAGGAGTATCGCCATGGAGATGCCGCCAGCTTGTCGGCCCATTACACGGCGCATCCGCCGAAGGGGGAAATAACGTTGTTAATCGATGGATTAAACCGGCAGGAGATCAAGGAACAAAAAAGTGAGGCCCGGGAGCGACGGCGGGAAGTTCGCGGCGACTAACAAAGTCACAACCCTAACCCGGGGAGTGGGCGAGAGGGAGATCGACGAAAAAGGCTGCGCCTGTGCCCTCGCCGCTTTCCGCCCAGACGGTGCCTTGCATTTGGGTGACTAATTTTTTGACGATGGACAAGCCGAGGCCGTGGGAACTTTCGTTGGCGGTGGGTTGAGCGGTGAGTCTAGCGAATTTTCCGAAAAGCCGGGCCTGGTCGGCGGGAGAAATTCCGGGGCCGGAATCGCGCACCACGATGCGACCGAGACCATCGTGCCGACTGATGGCGATGGACACATTTCCACCCAGCGGAGTAAATTTGAGTGCGTTCGAGACGAGGTTTTCCAACACTTGGAGGAGCGAGTCGGGATCAGCGGCGATATGGCAGGAGGATTCCTGGGAGGTTAGTTGCAGGGAGATGTTTTTACGAGAGGCGATGCCTTCGTATTGCGCGATGATTTGTTGAGCGGCGGCATTGAGATCCACGGGCTGGATCTGGATGTGGAGAGAGCCTTGCTCGATGGCATTGACGTTGAGCAGATTACGAATCAAGCGACTAATGCGGGTGGCATTATCCAGAATATCGGAAAACTGTTTGCGATAGACGGCGGGGGGTTGTTCTTCTTGCAAGCCGACGACTTCGCATTGCAGGATGATGGCGGAAAGAGGGTTGTTAACATCGTGGGCGGCCATGTTCATGAAATGGCTTTTTTCCTCGTCAAGGAGGCGGAGTTGATTTTCGATGATGCGGCGTTCGGCGAGTTCCCGGGCGAGGCGCCGGTTCCAGAACCAGAAGCCGATGTAACCTAGCAAACCGATTGACAGAATGGCTAGTATCCAGCGAAAGTTGCGCGATTGGCGGATGGCGGGATCGGAGTCGAGCGGGACCCACCGTTGCAGAATGGCGGAGCGTTCCTGCGCGGTCATGGAGGCGAGGGCCTTGCCGATGGCCGAATGAAGTTCGGGCAGGTTTTTGCGCACGCCAAAAGAGAGGTCGAAACGGTAATCGCCGATACCGGCGATTTTTAGGTTGGTAAGGCCATGTTGCCGGATGAGATAGCTTACGGGGACGAGATTTCCCACCACGATATCGGCCTCGCCTTGGGAGACAAGTTCGAGAGCCTGGAGAAGGGTGTCGGTTTCTTTGATTGGCAGATCTTTGAAATCGGCCTTGAGTCGCTCGGTGGTGACATAGCGTTTGGGGCTGGCAAAAGTGACATTCCGCAGAGCGCCGAGAGTGGTTAGGAAGGGGCCGTCGGAGCGCGAGATAATGCCGGTGGGAAAACTAATATAGGGGTCGGTGAAGAGAAGCTTTTCCCGGCGGGGATCGGTGGGAGTAATGCCAGTGACCACATCGAGTTCACCGCTAAAGATGCGGTTGTTCGTCTCTTCCCAGACGCGTGCCTCGACGCGAAGAAAGCGGATGCCAAGGCGGCGCTCAACTTCTTGGATGAAGTCGATGTCGATCCCCTGGGTTTTACCGTTTGCATTGTTGAATGAAAAAGGGGGCCATTGAGGATCCAACCCGAGTTTGATGATGGGATTGGTGCGCAACCAGGCTTCTTCTTCGGGAGTAAGAGTGATGCCGTATTTTTTCCACGGTTCATGAACGGCGGGGGATTCCCCGATGGCGCAAGTGTGGAAAAAAAAGAAGGAACAGACAATTCCCAGCAGGAGGACAGTTGGGAGGATTTTGCGCATATTGAAAAAGTCTCGTTGGATAGAGACAGGATGGATTACTGGCCGCAGAATTTGAGGAGAAACAAGTCGGCCTGATTTTCCTTTTTGCGATAAAATCGAATGGCGCCGTCCATTTGATTAAAATCTTCTGGCACGGCGCAACTGGCGCGGCGGCTGTGAATCTGATGCACACCGAGAAAGCGGCGGGAAAAGGCGACCCCCCAGGCCTGGATCCAGTCGGCTTGGGAAGTTTGGGTTTCGAGCAGGCGCTCCATCTCGCCCTGGGTTTTGCTTTCGTAGAAAACGTTCGTGTTTTCCTCGATGGAACGGTAGTTGAGCAGGCGGGCGCGGGAGATGCCGGCAGGTTGGAGTCGATGGTAGGTTTGGGTGATGCGCCCCAAGCGGACGCGGTCGTCGAAGCCTGCGCGACGGTTGCGAAGGGAGGTGGTATTGATGGCGAGGAGGACGGGGCCGAGACCGGGCACGCTGATCGTGATCCAAAAGTGGTCGATTTTTTCGGGTAAAACAGCGCGTTCCACTTCCATGCGCAGTGGTCGCCCCAGCACGCGCACTGGCTGGAAATGCCATTCGTCAGCATGGGCTGAGTGCGATAAGCCGCGCCCAGGTTGCTGGACTTTATGGAGGATGTTACGGCCTGTGGAGGTGGGATGCCGGACTTGCACGAAAGACTTCTAACGCCGATTGCGGATGATTGCGAACTTCTTTCTTGATCGAAAAATGTGTTAGGTTCCGATATGTCGCAGCTCGAAGACCGCAGAATCATTCATCTCGATATGGATGCTTTTTACGCATCGATTGAGATGCGGGATCATCCCGAGTTGGCAGGGAAACCGGTCGGAGTGGGCGGAACGAGTCGTCAACGCGGGGTGCTTACGACCTGTAATTACGAGGCGCGCAAGTATGGGGTGCGTTCGGCGATGCCAACGTTTATGGCATTGCAGAAATGTCCGCAGATGGTGCTGATGCCGGTGCGCTTCGAGGTGTATCGTCATGAATCGGAGGCGATTCGGGCGATTTTACTGCGGCACACGCCATTGGTCGAGCCGCTTTCCCTGGATGAGGCTTATCTGGATGTATCGACGCATCCGGGGGATGCCGCAGCCCTGGCGTATGTGATTCGGCGTCAGATTTTTCAGAAAACCCGGTTGCCGGCTTCCGCTGGGATCGCTCCGAATAAGTTATTGGCAAAAATCGCCAGCGACTGGCGCAAGCCTAACGGGCAATTTGAACTGAAAGCGGAGACGATTCCAGCGTTTATGCAGGTGTTGCCAGTGCAAAAAATCCATGGGGTGGGAAAAGTGGCGGCGGAAAAAATGCATCAACTCGGGGTAAAAACCTGCGGGGATCTGCAAAGTCTCTCGCGAGCGGAGTTGGCGGGTCATTTTGGGAAATTCGGGTTGGAGTTGTTTGATTTATGTCGCGGAAAGGACGAGCGCCCGGTGGAGCCGGATCGGGAACGGAAGTCGCTGAGCACGGAGCGAACATTTTCGTTGCCATTAACCACGCTGGATCAATGTCTGGAAAAGCTGGCGGTGCTTTTTCCGGCGTTGTTGGAAGATTTGGGGACAAGAGAGGAATTACCTCCGATCCAGGGGATTTTTTTGAAGATAAAATACGCTGATTTTACGAGGACGAGTATTGATCGGGCGGGTTGGACACCGGAGTATGCGCATTACTGCCAGCTTTTAGAGGAAGGCTGGGCGAGAACGGGGCGTCCGATACGATTGCTGGGTGTCGGGGTGCGTTTTTTACACTCGTCGGAGGGAGAGCCCGATCAACCGGAACTGCCTTGGGGAGAATAGAAAGGGACTTGGTTTTACGAAGAAGCCGGGTAATCTAAAGTGATGAAAGCGTTTTTAATTCGTTGGGTGGTGACTGCATTGGCGGTGCTGGCCGCCGCGCACTTAGTAAATGGGATTACTTACGATTCGTGGGGGGCACTTGCACTTGCAGCGCTGATCCTGGGGGTGCTGAATGCGGTGATTCGTCCGGTTTTGCTTTTTTTGAGTCTTCCATTCATTATGGTGACTCTGGGAGGCTTTATTTTGTTGATTAACGCTGTGGTCTTGAAGTTGACGGGTTTGATTTCGCCGGGTTTTCGCGTGGAAGGATTTTGGGCGACCGTGTTTGGAGCGATCATCATCAGTGTGGTGTCGTGGGCTTTCAGTGGTTTATTCAAGGATGAAAACAATCGGGTGCGGGTGTTGATGAATAAATCGCAGTTGACCGGGATCAAGCAGGCGCGAGGTCGTGTGGTCGAATGAAAGATTTTTTTTCGTTTCTGGGACCCGGAGAGTTGGGGGTGAAGATATGCGGCATCACCAATGCTGGGGACGCGGCGATGAGTATCGCGGCGGGAGCGACGGCGTTGGGGTTTAATTTTTTCCCTGGTTCCAAGCGGTATTTGGAGTTGAAAAAAGAGCGTGCGTGGTTGGAAACGGTGCCTGGAACGGTTTTGCGTGTGGGGGTGGTGGTAAATCCAAGCCGCGACGAGGCGGAGGAGCTATTGCGGCTGCCTTTTTTGGATGCCTTACAATTTCATGGCGATGAAACGTATGCGGAGGTCGATGCGGCACGGCAAAAGATCGGGAAACCTGTGATCAAGGCCATCCGGGTGCGGGACGAAATCTCGTTGCGGGAAGCTGATTTATTTCCAGATGTGCCGATATTGCTGGATGCTTTTGCAGGTGCGGAACGCGGGGGAACGGGGCATTCTTTCGATTGGAATCTGGTGGCGAAGATGCATTTTTTGGGGAGAACCATCCTTTCGGGGGGATTGAAGCCCGAGAACGTCGATGCAGCTTTGCGACTCACAAAAGTGAGATACATCGATGTGGCAAGCGGAGTGGAGGAAGATCCAAGAAAAAAAAATCGCCGAAAAGTAATGGAATTGATTGCCAAAACTCGCCAGAAGCGCGATTAACAGCCTCTTCACCTCTCTTTTGTGAGAAAAAAAGCGGGGGATCGTCTATTTTTTCTCGCAAAAACAGGAGGTAAACTTACTTTGGCAAGATGTGGCCTATGTTGGTCTGCTTTCTGCTAAATAGATTTTGTATATGCCTCAACCTAGAAAGCACAACGCCATGTTCAAGCGAATCAGAATCCTTACCACTCTCGGCACAGTCAGCTCGCTGTGTCTGGTTTCTCCCTTATCCATTTCCGCACAGGATGCCACTCCCACGGCCACTCCCAGATTAATTCCTGGAGTGCTCAAGCCAGGCCCGGTGGATGAAGGTCTAAAAAGTCCCTTCCCCTCCCCGTCTCCTGCTACGGCAACCCCAGCCACATCTGTCACAATCACGACTGACCCAGTTGCCACACCGGAGATTCCGGATGCGGTGGCTCCGCCGCCCGCAGATGAGCCTTTGGTGCCTTTGGATGCGATAAATGATGACATCCCGGCCACCATTGAACCTCCAGTGGGCGGTGCGGCATCCGACATCGGATTTGACGGAGCGGTGGGTGATCCTGGATTCCCCGTTTCCGAACCCACCGCCAACTCCGGTGGAGTAAGAGTGCGCGAATTTCAGGGCGACGAACTCGGCCAAGTGCTTCGCTTGCTGGCCCGTCAGGCCAAGATTGATCTGGTCGTAAGCGAGACTGTGCAAGGCACGGTAACGATGCGGCTGGAAAACAAAACCGCGTTGCAAGCCATCCAGGTCATCGTGGCAGATAAAAGTCTCTATTTATACGATGTGGACGGCACATTTTTCGTAAAAACCGCCGTTGAGAAAGCCAAAGAACCAACGGAAGCAGGTTTTTACACCTTCAGTTATGGGCGCGCGAACACCTCGATCGCCTTACTTGCCTCTCAAATTCTCAGCGGCATTCCTCCTCAGGTGGATAACCGCACCAACACGGTGTTTTACCGCGAATTCAAATCCAACCTGCCCGCCATCGCGGCATTTTTGGAGTTGATCGACAAACCCACTCGTCAGGTGATGATTGAAGCACGGTTGGTGGAAGTAAACGCCAATCCCCGCCAGAGCTATGGGCTTAACTGGGGCGGTGTCGTTGGCAGCTCTACCCAGGCTCAGACCTTTAATTATGGAGCAACTAGCCGCACTCCAAACGTTAATCCAGCAGGTGAACCTACACAACTCGGGGATTTCTACGGGGTCCCCAAAGGAGGCAACATCTTCAATGGCATCGTTTCTCAATTCTCCAGCCAGTTGGCGATTATCTCAGCGCCGCAGTTATCCCTTACCCTGCGTTTCCTTAACGAAGACACCGATGCGGAATTCCTCGCCAATCCGCGCATCGTCACGGCTGACAACATGGAAGCCACCATCAAAATCGTCCGCAACCAGCCTGTTCCCCAGCTTAACTTTAACGAACAAACCGCCACAGCCGTTTTCGGCGGATTCGAGGACAAAGAATTCGGTAACAAGCTGGTCGTCCTTCCCTCGATCAATAAAGACGACTTCGTAAGCCTCTCGGTTAAACCCGAGATCAGCAATAAAGTCGAAGACGCCATCTTCACCATCGGTGGAACGGAAGTCTTTAGTCCGGTCATCGATCAACGCAGTTTGGAATCCAATGTTCTCATTAAAAGCGGCGACACTCTCGCCATCGGCGGATTGCTTCAGGATGAAGGTCTCAAACGCCGCAATAAAGTGCCAATCCTCGGCGATATCCCCGGTCTGGGTTATCTCTTCCAGGAAAAATTGAACGTCCGCACCAAACGCAATCTCCTCGTTTTCGTGACTCCCACGATCATCAGCCAAGGTTACGGCACAGGCTTGGAAGATCAGGCATACGGCCTCTCAAACAGCGGCGAGGAATTTGCCGATCCCAACGGCTGGCGCAACAACGCCAAAGGCTCCGTTCGCGTCATCCCAACATCCAACCGGCCAAACGTAGCCAATTATCCAGCGCCCGGCGTGGCCAAAAGCCCCAAACGGAAAACCAAACCGGTTTCAGGTGGACTTCGTTAAATTTTAAGATCGACAAAATTCTCTTAAAAACCGATTAAAACACGCCTCGGAGTTCATTCCGGGGCGTTTTTTATGTCCACCACCTACCACATCGCTGTTCTCGCGGGCGACGGCATCGGGCCCGAAGTCATGGCCCAAGCTCGTCGCATCCTCGACGTCATCTCCTCGCGTTTCGCCCTTAACCTGCAATTTTCCGAGCATCGTGTCGGCGGCATTGCCATCGACCACGACGGCACCGCCCTCCCGGCCGATACCCTGGCCGCCTGCGAAAAAAGCCACGCCATTCTTTTTGGCAGCGTCGGAGGCCCCAAATGGGAAAATCTCCCCCCCCATCAACAACCCGAACGCGCCGCACTACTTCCGCTTCGCAAACACTTCGGATTGTTTGCCAACCTCCGCCCCGCGTTATGTTTCCCTGCCCTCACCCACGCTTCGCCGATCCGGCCCGACATCGTTGCGGGCGGTTTCGATGTGCTTTGCGTGCGCGAACTCACCGGCGGCCTTTATTTCGGTCAACCCAAAGGCACCGAAATTCGTGACGGCGAACCCGTCGCCATCGACACGATGATTTATAAAAAAAGCGAGATCGAACGCATCGCTCACGTCGCCTTCCAAGCCGCCCAGGAACGCAGTAAAAAACTCACCTCCATCGATAAAGCCAACGTCCTCGAAAACGGCGTCCTCTGGCGCAAAACAGTCACCGAGATCGCCGCTCACTACCCCGATGTCGTCCTCAACCATCTCTACGTCGATAACGCCGCCATGCAACTCATCCGCCAGCCCAAAAGCTTCGATGTCGTCCTGGCCGAAAACCTTTTCGGCGACATTCTGAGCGATGAAATGGCCATGATCACAGGCTCCCTCGGCATGCTTCCCAGCGCCAGCCTCGGCTCCATCCACCCGGCCACCGGCCTGCCCTTTGGACTTTATGAACCCAGCGGCGGCACCGCGCCCGACATTGCCGGCCTGGGCATCGCCAATCCCATCGCGCAAATCCTCAGCGCCGCCATGCTCCTGCGCCATTCTCTCGGACAGGAAAATGCCGCCGTCGCCATCGAAACCGCCGTCCGCCAGACCATCGATGACGGTTTTCGCACCGGCGACATCTGGAGCGAAGGCACCGAAAAAATCGGCACCGCCGCCATGGGCGACGCCATTCTTGCCCGGATCTAAAATCACCCCTGCCCCCCTTCCCCGAGCTTGCCTATTTCTCCGAGTCCTTTAAAGTGCTATACCATGAAAAATCCCTTTTTTAAAATCCGCTTTTTCATCGCCCTGCTTCTCGCCGCACTCGTGGGCTGCCAAACCCCCGAAAAACGAGCCGAAGCCGAGGAAAAACTTGAAAATGCTGAGCGCGACGCTCGCGAAGTGAAAGATCCCTCCTTCAACAGCTTCATCGGACGCCTCCGCAAAGCTGTGGCCAAACGCGACGTGCGCACACTTTCGCAGATGATGACCGATAATTTCGCTTACAGTTGGGAAGTCGGCGGCCAAGGCTACGGCTGCTTCATTTACTGGGATTCCAACAACCTCTGGCCCGAGCTGCAAAAAGTCGTCAATTCCCAATTTCTGCCCAAAGACAACTTCATGACCGCGCCCGCTCAATTCGTGCAGGACGGCGAGGCGTATCAGGGATTTCGCGCCGGTATTTTGAAAGATCGCGGCACCTTTAAATTCGCCTACTTCGTTCCACCAGAAAGCGCTTCCATGCCGCCGCCACCTGTTTTCTGAAGAGAAAAACAATGGCTTGCCCCACCGAGTTTGGATTGCCTCACGGAGAACCGTTTATCTTTGTCGATGAAGTCCTTGAATCACGCGCCGGAGAATGGGCGCGGGCACAGGTGATTTTTGGTCCGGAACGCGACTTTTTCCGCGGTCATTTTCCCGGCAACCCCATCGTGCCCGGCGTGGTCCTGACCGAAGCACTCGCCCAGACCGCCGGGATCGCCGCCGGGAGTGATTCGACCGCCGACCCGGGAATAAAACGCGGCTTCCTCCTCTCTGCCATTCGATCCATGAAATTCAAGCGCGCCGTTCTTCCCAGCGAAATCGTCATTCTCGAAACCACCAAACGCGGATCCATGGGCGGACTCTGGCAATTCGATGCCGTGGCCACGATTGGCGGCGAAGTAGTGGCCGAAGGACAGATAATTCTCAGCGAAACCATTGCTTCCAACGCTTAGGCAGAATGCGTTTCGCCCTCATTTTGCCTGCCTGCAACGAGGCCGAGGCTCTTCCCTGGGTGGTGCGCGAATTGGGGGAACACCTCCGCAAACACCTCCCCGATGGCGTCATTGCGGTGGGTGCCAACGGTTGCACCGACTCGACCGCCCGCATCGCTCGCGACGCAGGAGTCGTGGTCGGCGAAACCGTTCAGCGCGGATACGGTCACGGCTGCGTCGCGGCCATTGCCGCCGTCCGGGAAACGTATCCAGAAGTCGAAGCCTACCTTTTTCTCGCCGCCGATGGCGCCAACGATCCGGCAGATTTGCCAAAATTGATCGCTGCCTACGAGGCAGGCTTCCCGCTGGTGTTGGGTCAGCGCACCCGGCTGCAGGAAAACATCACCCGCATGACCGCGCCACACGTCGTGGCCAACCGAGTCTTGGGAGCTTGGTGCGGCATGTTGACCGGACGTTTTTTCTGCGATCTGGGGCCATTTCGACTCATCTCGCGCTCCGTTTTCGAGGTTTTGGAGATGCGGGAATGGACTTACGGCTGGACGATTGAAGCGCAAATCCTCTGCGCCCGACTCGGCGTGGCCATGGCCGAAATCAATGTCCGTGAGCGGACCCGCGTCGCCGGAGAACAAAAAGTAAGCCATGTCAGTTGGAAAAAAACCTTGTCTGTGGGATGCGAAATACTGCTTGCCGGCTGGCGTTCGCGCTTCCGACCCCTTAAATATAATCGTTTTCCATGTCCGACCCCAAAAACTCTTCGGCTCAATCCGAAAGACTCGCCCCATCTGATTTAAAAATCGAAGCCCGCCACCGCGAATGGCTGCGTTCCGCCCTGCTTCTCATCGCAATCTGGGCAGGAATTTATCTGCCCACTCTCGGCACCCTCGAGCTCAAAGGCGAGGAAGGACGACGCATTCTTCCAGGGCAGACCATGTTGCGCACCGGCGATTGGATCGTGCCCGAAATCGGCGGTGAGGATTATACGCGCAAACCTCCCGGCATCAACTGGCTGGCCGCGCTCAGCTTCAAATTCACCGGCGTGCAAAACGAATGGACCGCCCGCCTCCCCTCAGTGCTCGGGGTTTTGGCTCTCGTTCTAGCCACTTTCTTCCTCGGCAAACCCTGGCTTGGCTACGGTGGTTCCTTTGCGGCTGCCGTATTTGTGATGACGAATATCGGCATGATGGAAAAAGGGCGTCTGCTCGAAATCGACGCGCTTTATTCGGTCACCACCGGGCTGGCCATCCTGCTTTGGCTGCGCGGCTGGTTCACCGGGCAAACGTGGTGGACCTGGATTGGCATAGGCCTCATCATGGCTGGCGGCTGGCTTTTAAAAGGCCCGCTCCAGTATTTGTTTTTCTACCTCACCGTGGGTGCCATTCTTTGGCAGGCCCGGGAATGGCGCAGACTGCTGCACCCCGCCCATTTTTTAAGTCTGCTCATTACCGGCGGACTCGTCGCCCTCTGGTGGATCCCTTTCCAGACGCAAACCGCCGGCGAAGGATCGCGAATGCTCTCGCAACTCACGGACCGCATGGATGGCTCCGATTTTCATCTCAGAGGCTGGCTGCTCAACATCCCTCGCGGCCTCTCCAACCTGCTCCCCTGGGTGGTGTTTCTGCCTCTCGCCTGGTTCCCGCTGCGTGCCGATGTGCCCGAAAAAGTCGCGATGCTCATTCGGGGACTGCGCCGGGGCGTGCTCATCGCATTTCTCGGGGTGAGCCTGGCGCCCGGTTCCCTGCCGCGCTACACCATGCCACTTACGCTGCCCATTTTCGGATTGTTTGCGCTGGTTTTACGGTGGGCCGTCGTCCCCGAAAACGTCTGGAAAATCTGGCGACTCGCCACCGGCGGCGGCGTGGGCGGCCTCAAAACCCTCGCCCAACGCAGCGGCATCCTCATGGTGATTTTGGTCGCCCTGTATTCGTTCCTCATCGTTCCACAACTCAAAAAACGCTCGCTCTGGCGGGTCGCTGGCCAGGATATTTCCAGGCTCATCCCCGGGGGCGACACTCTTTACGCAGTCGATCCCGGGTCGCAACCCGTGTTTTTTTACGTCACCGCCCCCACCACCTTCATTAATCGCGTGGAAAATTTGCCACCCCAGGCACGGTTCGTCATGGCCCGTGGGAAAACCATCCGCGAATTGCGCGAAAAACACCCCGGTATCCAGCAAATTTTTTCCTATAAAGATCGCGGCGGCAAAGAAAGCATCATTGGCGATCTCCAGGGACCGTAGTCCGTCGCAGCAAAGATTTTAGCCTTTAATTGCAACTCCAGCACCTGCCAGACTACTCCAAGGGTAATCCGCCAGACATTGCCCACCGACAGGCTGCATCAGACCTGTCCTCACCGGGTCCAAGTGCAAATAAATCCAGCAATGTCGCCAGATAATTTCCTTCGTCGCCTTGCACGACGACCGCCTACTAACGATCTCCCAAGCGACGTCCCCAAAGTTGATGACGCGAGCTAAAGTTTTTTTTACTTTATACCTGTCACCATGTTTGGTCACTTTTTAAGGGGTTAAAAACCATACGTGCAAAGAAACAAATTTTTATTCAACGTGTGTTTTTTTTATTGAATTGCACGTAAACGGCCATCTTCGATCCTGGCTTTTCTAGACTTTAAAATTACTTTTATGTTATGAATGTCAGACAGATATAAAGTATCAATGAAAGAGGGGAATTCTTTATCAACATC
>JBBRFA010000077.1:0-17090 GCA_038225185.1 Chthoniobacterales bacterium | reverse complement strand
AACATCGGTCAGCTCCATGAGAAACGCGCCGGGCGCACCCGCAATAGTGTCCAAACGAGCCAGCCTGGCAGAAGCCTCGCACCGGGCGCACGGCGCTAATCCAACACCGCACTGACAACTCCGCCACCGCAACTTTTTATGAAATCCGAAAACTTAAAACTCACCGAATCCGACTTCATTGAATTCATTGTGCGTGGTGCCGAGCGGCTGACGCCAGCAGAAGTGCATCGACTTGTCGCCGAAATGCCTGAACACCGCGAGCAATTTGCCCGATTCCGCAATTCCGGCTCCCCGGAGGCGGAGCGGCAGTTGTGGTTTTTATCGCACATCGTAGAGAAAGTCTGGACCGATCAATATCGTGAGATGCCTTACGGAGCGGCGCTGGAGGCGGCGTTTGCCATCGCCTATTTTCTCCGCGAAGGCGATCTGATCCCTGACACCATCGGTCCAACCGGACTCTTGGACGATATCGCCGTTGTCGAAGCCGTGCTCTTGCGCAACGCGGACGCCTACGAAGTTTTTCGGTCAGCAACCAATCTCGATTGGGCCGACTTTACCCTCAGCCCCTAGCCTTGTCCGGCAGCATTACTGAATCCTGGATCGGTTTGGGAAAGTTCTGCACAGTCACCATCTCGACCACTTTGAAACCGGAGAACCGGCAGCGGGCAAAATCGCCCTCACGATAACACCGTGATCAAAGCTAACTCCGTCGGATGCCTCCGCAACGGAGCCCCCCAAAGGTCGCCAGGTTCTTTACCCAAGGCAGTAAATGGCATGAGGCTGGCATCGACTAACTTCTGTGTAAGCTAACTTCCGGCGTGTTCTTCCTCCGAGGGTGTTTAATAAAGGGAGCGCGAACCTTTGTTTAAGCTTTTTTTTGCTTTCGCGTTGCCGTTTTTGGAGAACAAACCAGATTCGACGTTTTTTCGTCATTCAGATTTACCTATTCGTCATTTTCCCGTAGCCTTTTCACATAACGCTTATGATTGAGATATTTTTAAGTTTCCTCGTGGTCGCCATCATCTTCGGTCTTATGATCTTCCAGTTTGTCCGGCGCGGCTTCCAGATGCGCGAACTCTGCGAGCATGGCATCGAGGCCACCGGCATCATATTTAGCAAACGCACGATCACGGGCAACAAATCCTACTCGCGCCGCTGGAAGCTGGGTTACCGCTACCCCGACAACACCGGAGCCACCCACGAGCATACCTCTCTCGTGATGATCGACTTCTACCAGCAACACGAGGAGGGCGGCCCGATCTCCATCGTCTATTCCACGAAAAACCCTGCGATCAGCAGCCCTAAATACCTCGTTGACGTGGCCAGAAAGGCGCTGGTGAAATAATTTTTCCACCCTCCCGCCGTGCCTGACCCCGCCCCGTTCGCCAGTTCCCGCGCCTTGGCCACTTCCCGCACCATCGCCCCTGCGCATCCGATGCCCCCGATTTTATCTCGCCCGTTAGAGGGTTTGCGCCATGCGGTGTTTTTTCCTCAAGGCGTTGACTTGGGCTAGCTTAAGCTTGCTCGGTCCAGCCCCTTTTAGGCAAGGCATCGTTCCTCTTGTATGGCCAGCGATTGGCTAGCCGTGGACGGCCAGGGCAGGGGAGGAAACGAGGCTCCTCATGTCGTCGGCCAGAGAGTTCTTGACTTATTAAAGCAAAATGGGGCATTTTGGTATTTGTCAATCAACCCACAACCCATTCCGATATGAAATTAGCCCTTACTCTTCTCACTTTTGTCTTCGTCGGCTTCGCTTCCGCCCAGACAGCCAAACTCGTCAGCGGCCCCGCCATTACGGGGACGATGGATATTGTTTTCAACACCCGCACCGCCCAAAACACCGACGCCGACGGCAAACCCAACAAAGGCGTGAAGGACGTTTACAACGTGGACCTCAAGGTCGGTGCCGTGGGCATGAAGGGGCGCATCGACCGCACACCGAAGATTGCCGGAGGCTTGGGCGGTCTCGTGGGTGGACAGCGCGGGCAGATTTACTACGCCATCGTTTTAAATGTGAAGGATACCTACGTCGGCGACTGGCTCGGCACGGTGGTGACGAACGATCAGGGTTATTTCCTCTGGAATGGGGCGGGCGACAGTAATTCTCGGCCCCGCATCCAGGTCCAATCCGTTGGGCCGCAGGCGGCGTTCGTCGATTTCTTTGGCGGAGTGATGGTCGGTCGCGGCGATACTCCCACCGGATCGCAGAATTTCGTTCGCAAACTCGCCGGTGGCAAAGTCGCCGTATATACCGCGAAAAACACCGACCCGATGGATTTTCAGGGGCTTAATCTGGCTCGCGGACCACTCGGCTCACATTCCCGCGTCACCGTCAATGGCAAGCTCATTTACGACCGCGAATCCGGCTCCTGGATCACTGACGGCATCAAGCTCAGCACTGAAGGCAAAAAAGAGACCGACACCATCACTGGTTCGATCCGCTGGATTGCCAAGACGGATGGCGGCGGCGGCGATTATGTTTTCAACCTGCGCTGGAACGAGGCCGCGCAGCAGCCGAACGAGGAAAACTTCACCGCCAATGAGGTGGATGAGGACGCCTTTTTCGCGGTCGATACCGCCAAGCCCGGTTTGACTGGCAAAATTTCCTACGAAGACAAGACGGCGGGCGAGACGGTCATCAGTTCCTCCGTCAAATTCGATCTCCAGGCCAACAACATCGAGCGCAACCAGATTCTCGCTTTCGCCAAACTCTGGCTCGTCGGCGTCGGTCCGCTGAATGACGAATAAGCGCCGGGATTAACGACGGAAATCAAGCTATGTCTGCCTATTTCTTTCTCCTCATTCTCTCCGTGGTCATGCAGTCGCTCTGCTATTACTTCGGGAAAACCTTGCGCGGCAAATTTAGCCGTCCGCTCGACGGCATCGTCATCGCGCTGGGGTTGTTTCAGTTGCCGCCAATAATTTTGGCGAGCAACCCATGGCCGGTGGGCTTGTGGACAGTGGCCTGGGTCGGCGCCTACTTCATCGGCAACCTTCCGCTGGCGAACGTTACGCGCCTCATTGTTTTCGTCGTCTGGCTGCTCGTCACCACCATCGGGATGATCCAACTCGGGCCGGGCTAGTGTGCTGGGGCTAACGACGCGTAAATACCTGCCCTCCACACCTGCAACGTCCCGCTGGGGCTGGCGGGATGGCACGGTGGTGCTGGCTTTGCGCTGGGATTACGCGGAATGGATTCCGGCGGCGGAACGGCTAATGCGAAGTTTGCAGAAATTTGGGGGTAAAACCTTCGAACAACCCAAAGTGCTCGTGGCGATCAGCGGGGTGGCGTCGCCAAAGGTGCGCGAGGAATTAGCGGCGAGACAGATTAAATTGGCCGACGGGCTCGCACCGGGGCATTAGCAATAAAAAGGCTTTTACTGATAACACTTGGTCGGGTTCCCCAGATTTCAGGCCTTCACACGTGGAAAAAAAGTGATACCAGTTAGTTTACATGACTACGGCAACTTTGAAAAACCCGGAAACAGCGCCGGTTGGCCCCTCGCAAAACCGCCTCTTCCAAACCTGGCCCGCCCAAGGCAGGCCTGCCGGTTGGTTTGAGCCACCGATGACCGCCCAGGCGACCGCTTTTTTCGAGGCGAACGGTTTCCTCGTCCTGGAAGATGCTTTGACCGGTGCCGAGGTGAATCAGCTTAACCAGGATGCCACCCGCCTCTGTCGCAACGAATCCGGTGCCATCGCAGGACTAGACCCGGCTCCGCCCGAGGAATCCGACGAGGCTGTCCTGCGCCGAACGCTCTGCATTCATTTTCCCCACAAGCTTTCCCAACTTATGTTCGATGTTTTGGCCCAGAAAAACGTGGTCGATGTGCTTACCTCGGTGGTCAGTCCCAACGTGAAATGCATGCAATCCATGCTTTTCATCAAAGCCGCTGGCAAGCCCGGGCAAGCCTGGCATCAGGACGAAGATTACATTCCCACCCGCGACCGGTCGTTGATCGGTGCCTGGATTGCCCTCGATGATGCCACGATTGAGAACGGCTGCCTGTGGATCATCCCTGGCTCGCATCGACCCGGAATTCTCTGGCCGCAGACCTGGCACGGAGATCAAAGATTCGACTGCTCGGAGGAGGCCGGCGGGTTTCCTTACACGGAAAAAGACGAAGTCCCGGTGGAGGTAAAAAAAGGCTCGGTGGTATTTTTCAATGGCTACACCCTGCATCGCTCGCTGCCCAACCGGAGCCAGGGAGCTTTTCGACGTTCGCTGGTGAATCATTACATGAGCGCGGAATCGTTTCTGCCCTGGCAAAGACCGGATGAAAAAACCAGCATGGCGATGGCCGATTACCGCGACATCGTCATGGTGGCTGGCGTCGATCCTTATCCGCAACGCGGCACTGCCGACATTGCCAAGGCTTTTGTCCGGGCCAGCGGAAATGGCGGCTGCGTGAGCTGGAAAACCCAGGAGAAACAGGAATACGTGCGCTAATATGCCGGTCGGCAAATCCCCTGCAAATGGTTAGCTATTTACCAATAAGCACCCTCGCGGCTGGCCAAAAGCAACGAAAAAGCCTGGCGCTGCATCTGGTGCCATCTATTTGCTGACTCCCGGAGAGCCCCAATCCAGGCGCGATTCCTTACCCGTATTTTGCGGCCAGCGCTTTGCCGGTTTTGGCGCTTCGCATCGCCAGATCCAGTATATGGATCGGACGGCGCGACCATTCTGCCGTAATCACCAGCGGCTCCCTGCCGATGAGATGGGCAGCGACATTTTCGTAATAACGGAATCCCTCATCCTCGGGATTAGGGAACGTGGTCGTCACGCTCCGGCCTTTGGGATGCTGGTAAAGGGTGGATGATTTGGCATCCAGAACCAACGTGCCCTTGGTGCCAGTGATCTCGACCCAGCCTTCCTTGCCCTTCGAATCGAGATGCGAAATCGACAGGGTGAGCCATTGCCGTCCCTCGAAACGCACCACCAGGTAACCCTCATCTTCATTCGCATCCTCCTTCCAACTCGTTTTCGGTGCCCAAAAACCTTCATGCGCAAAACCGCTCACCTCCCGCACCGGGGCCTCGATCAATTGCAACGAGTATTCCAAAAGATGAACTCCCCAATCGTAAAGAATGCCCCCCGAAATACTCCGGCTCGTCCGCCACCAGTCCTTGGGCTGCGAGTAACCGCCCATGTGGCATTCGATGCGGACGATGTCGCCGATCAATTGGCGTTTTTTAATCAGGTCCACCGCCTGCAGGATACGACCGTCCCAATGCCGGTTATGATAAGTGGAAAGCATTACGCCCGATTTTTTGGCGGCAGCAATCATGGCGTCCACCTCGGCGGTGGTAATGGCGAGAGGTTTTTCGCAGACCACGTGGCGACCGGCCTTAAGACATTCGAGGGCAATCGGGGCGTGGGTATTGTGCGGGGTAATGATGACAATCAAATCGACCGGGGAGTTTTTCAGCATTTCCGTGACTGAAGAAAAAGTTCCGATGCCAGGGAAATCAGTATTCGCCACGGCCAGACGTGCGGCGTCCACCTCGGCCACGGCGACCGGGGTCATCCCAGCCGCCTGCATCTCTCGCAGGTGCTGGCGGCCCATGTTAAACGCGCCTCCATATCCCACCACGCCCACTTTGATTTCGTTTGGTTTTTTATAGGTTTTCATAAGTTTTCATAAGTAAAAGATGCCAAAAAAATCAGCGCAAGCCTGTTGTCCAGGGAAAGCAATGCACGGTGAGGGTTTTGGCCTGCGGAACGCCTGAAAACGGTGTCTCGGCGACGTCCATTTCCAATCTGACCAGTCAAAAATAAACTGCCCAGTCCTGCAAGGCAAGAACCCGTTCGGAGATTTTGCCGCCGGTTCCCGGAAGATTAGGACGTGTTGCTACGCAGTTGCAAATCGGCGAGATGGTCGTTGAATGCGGCTACGAAAACGGTATTTATTTTAGCAATCGTTTTCGAAAGTTTTACGGTAAATCCCCCACCGGGTGGCGGGCTCTGGGTGGATGAAAAGGGGTGCCTGGAATCGATTCGGAGTTATGGGTGCATAAACGACAGGACAATCAAACGGCGTTGTCCTGCACGACAGGAATCCGTTTGAGGCCCCCAACGACGATTCTCGACAAAATAGGGCGATTATTGCGCAAAAAGCGGTAAGCGGGTTTTCCCCTCACGGAGGATTCTTGTTTAACAGTTTATGCAGGCTTCCTCTTTCAACGGTCCCGTCCAATTCAACAACACCGTTTTGCGCGACGGACATCAATCTCTCGCCGCCACCCGGATGACTACCGCGCAGATGGAACCCATCGCCGGGGCACTCGACGATCTGGGGTTTGGCGTCCTGGAGACCTGGGGCGGCGCGACGATTGATTCCTGTCTGCGCTATCTTGGCGAAAATCCGTTCGACCGCCTCGACACTCTCAAAAGGCTCGCTCCAAAGACGCCACAGATGATGCTCCTGCGCGGACAAAACATCGTTCAATACACCAGTTTCCCGGACGATGTGGTCGAGGCTTTCATCGCCTGCTCGGCACGGCACGGCATGGACATCTTCCGCATTTTTGACGCCCTCAACGACACCCGCAACCTAACCACCGCGATCCAGGCGGTTCAAAAGGCCGGACGCCATGCCCAAGGCGTCATTTGTTACACGACCAGCCCGGTTCACACCCTCGAGAGTTTCATTGCCCTCGGCGAGGAATTGGCCGCCCTCGAATGCGACTCGATCTGCATCAAAGACATGGCAGGGTTGATCCCGCCAACGGTCGTGCACAGTCTCGTCATCGAATTAAAAAAACGCGTCGGACTGCCCATCGTGCTCCACAGTCATAACACCGCCGGTCTAGCTGTCGCCTCCTACTATGCTGCGATCGAAGCCGGGGTTGACGCGGTTGACACCTCGATTGCACCTTTCGCGAACGGGACCGGGCAGCCGGACACCCTGCTTATGCTGGCCGCCCTGGAGAGCAGCCCGCGCCGACCGCATTTCGACACCACCCGTTTCAAAGCCATTCGTGAACATCTCGAGAAGGTTTACCGACAGCTTGGAGCTTTTACCGATCCTAACAATGAAAAAACCGATACCGATATTCTCCAATACCAGGTGCCTGGAGGGATGCTAAGCAATTTCCGCAACCAGCTCAAGGAGCAAGGCATGGCCGAACGTTTCGACGAGGTGATGCGCGAAATTCCCAGGGTCCGGGAGGCGCTCGGCTGGATTCCACTTGTTACACCCACTTCGCAGATCGTCGGCACTCAGGCCATGCTGAATGTCAAATTCGGCAACTGGAAAATGATCTCCCAACCAGCCATGGATGTCGTTCTCGGAAAATACGGACGCACCCCGGGTCCGGTCTCCCAGGATTTGCTCGCAGAAACCATGAAGCGCACCGGGGAACGTCCCGTCACCGGGCGCCCGGCCGACACTCTGCCGCCTCGGATGGATTCGCTCCGCGCGAAACTTAGGGAAAAAGGGCTGCCCGACTCGGATGAGAACGCCGTTCTTTTCGCCATGTTTCCGAACGAAACAGAGAAAGTCCTCACCGGCACCTTCCAGCCCGCGCCCGCTCCCAAGCCTTCTTCCACACCTGCCTTGAAGGTGGTCCCGCGCAGCGGACGCCACTATGCGCTCGAGATCAACGGCAGCCGCCAGGAGGTTTTTGTCGAGGAACTCGTCGCCAGTCCAGCAGCCAACACCGCCGCCAAATTATGAAGCCGCTTACTTTTGATGAATTTCCGGCAGCCAGTTACGCCGCCTGGCGGGCCGGGGCGGAGGCTGCGCTCAAGGGCGCTTCCTTCGATAAAAAACTCCGCACCCCCACGCGGGAGGGAATCGTGCTCGAGCCGATCTATCATCGCGCGGATCTGGCCTCCCTGCCCGGCACCAGGACCGTTCCCGGCCAGCCGCCCTATATCCGGGGCACCCGGACTAACAATCGCTGGCAGGTGGCCGAGGATGTCTCCTCCGCAAAACCAGCGGATGCCGGAAAAAACATCCGTGCCGCGATTGCAGGCGGGGCAGAAACCATTTTTCTCGAGGTCACCGCATCCGCGGCTCCCTCCATGTCGGCGCATGATCTCGAGGAAATTCTTAGGGGCTTCGATCCCGCCGCGCATCCCCTCCATTTGCGGACCGGAGCGGACGGGCTGCCAGGCTTGACGTTGCTGATCTCCGCGCTGAAATCGGACCGTGAGACGATTCGGAATTTGCAAGGCAGCCTCGGCCAGGATCCTATCGGGAAATGGGCGGCGAAAGGATCGATCCCCGCGGACGCGACTGGAGCGTTGGACCGGCTTGCCGCCACAACGCGCTGGCTGTTAACATCGGCCCCAGGTTTCGGATCGATCTCGGTCGATGCCGCTTGTTATCATAACGCGGGTGCCACCTCCGTTCAGGAAATTGCCTTCGCCGTGGCCACCGGGTTGGAATATTTGCGACAGTTGGAGAGTCGCGGATTGCCAGTGCAGGACGCTGCGCAGCGAATCTGTTTCGACTTTGCGACCGGACCGGATTTTTTCATGGCGCTGGCTAAATTCCGCGCCGCCCGCCAGATCTGGTCGCAGATTGTTAGTCGATGCGGCGGGGACGATTCCTCGCAGGCGATGACGATCCACGCCTGCACCTCGCTCTGGAATCGCAGCGCCCTCGATTCGCACGTTAACCTGCTCCGTTGCACCACAGAGGCCTGCGCGGCTGCGTTGTCTGGTTGCGACAGTCTGCGGGTGGCCCCCTTCGACGAGGTGTTGGGAACGGCGGACGCGTTTACAAGGCGGATCGCGCGCAACACCCAGTTGATCCTCCGCGACGAATGCGATTTCGGGCAGGTCGTCGATCCGGCTGGCGGTTCCTATTATGTTGAAACCCTGACCGCAAAGCTCGCTGGGCAAGCGTGGGCGCTTTTCCAGGAAATTGAACGGGACGGCGGCATGATCGGAGCACTCCGGAACGGTGCGCCTCAACGGGAAATCGCCGGGGCTGCCGCATGCCGGCAGGACGAGATCGCGCATCGCCGGTCCTCCCTTGTCGGGGTCAACCAATATGCCGATCCTTCCGCGGAACTTGCCACAAGCGCTGCGCCTCAGCCTCAACATCTGGCAATCGAAAAACCGAACGCAGAACTCGCAACATTATTAAAAAAATCAGGCGCAGCTAGTAAGGAGCAATGGATCGCGACAGCCACCAGCGCGGCAGACCTCGGAGCCAGCCTTGCGCAGATCTCCTCCGCCCTCGATGCGGGGGCAGAGGCGTTTGTTAGCATCGAGAGCCTTCCCCTTCGCCGCGTTGCGGCACCTTTCGAGCAACTCCGGCTCGCTGTTCAAGCCGCCGGGCGTCCCCGGGTTTTCCTTGCCGGGATGGGTCCTCTCCGCCAGCACAAGGTCAGGGCCGATTTCAGTGCCGGATTCTTCGCCGTGGGCGGATTTGCCGTGGTCGAGGGCCGGGAATTTTCAACCGCCGGGGAGGCAGCCGCCGCAGCCATCGTGGACGGAGCGCCAGTGGTGGTGCTCTGTTCGACCGATGAGACCTGGCCGGAACTCGTTCCACCCTTGGCAGCCGCGCTCAAAGCGATGGACAATCCCCCGGTTTTCGTCCTCGCCGGCTGGCCCGCAGATCTGGCTCCTGCTTTCACCGCCGCCGGGGTCGATCACTTCATTCATCTGCGTTCCAACTGTCTTGAAACCCTCCAAATAATTGCCAGCCAGACTGGCGCCCGACCATGAGTCTGATCCCCGATTTTACTAACATCGCCCTGGCCACGCCGGCGACCGATGGGAAAAAGCCGGTGGCCGGCGCAGTCTTGAAAACGGTCGAACAGATCGAAGTCGCACCTGTTTACGACGCCTCCGATTTGGAAAGTATAGACCATCTCGACTTCACCGCCGGGCTTCCTCCCTTCCTGCGGGGGCCGTATGCCAGCATGTATGTCACGCGCCCGTGGACGGTCCGGCAGTATGCGGGATTCTCGACTGCGGCCGAGAGTAACGCCTTCTATCGAAAAAATCTGGCCGCCGGGCAGCGCGGACTTTCCGTGGCCTTCGATCTCGCCACTCATCGCGGCTACGACTCGGATCATCCGCGTGTCTCCGGCGATGTTGGCAAGGCCGGGGTCGCAGTTGACTCCGTCCTCGACATGCTAACCCTCTTCCAAGGCATCCCGCTGGATCGGATCTCGGTCTCCATGACCATGAATGGCGCGGTTCTGCCGGTGCTGGCATTTTTCATCGTTGCCGCTGGCGAATCCGGGGTCGCCCCAGCCGATCTTACCGGCACGATCCAGAACGATATCCTGAAGGAATACATGGTTAGGAACACCTACATCTATCCACCCGCGCCATCGATGCGGATTGTGGCGGATATTTTTTCCTACACGTCGAAAAACATGCCGAAGTTTAATTCAATCTCGATCTCTGGCTATCACATGCAGGAGGCCGGGGCGACGGCGGACCTCGAAATGGCCTACACGCTGGCGGACGGGCTTGAATATGTTAGAACCGGACTGGCCGCAGGGATCGACATCGATGCCTTTGCCCCGCGCCTGTCGTTCTTCTGGGCGCAAGGAAAAAATCTTTTTATGGAGATCGCCAAGATGCGGGCCGCCCGCCTGCTTTGGGCGAAGTTAATCGCGCAGTTTAACCCGAAAAATCCCAAGTCGATGGCCTTGCGGACGCACTCGCAGACCTCCGGCTGGAGTCTGACCGAGCAGGACCCCTTCAACAATGTCGCCCGGACCTGTGTCGAGGCCATGGCAGCCGCCTTTGGGCACACCCAATCGCTCCATACCAACTCGCTCGACGAAGCGATTGCCCTACCGACTGATTTTTCCGCCCGGATCGCTCGGAACACGCAGCTCCATTTGCAGGAGGAAACCGGCATCTGCCGCGTGGTCGATCCTTGGGGCGGCTCTTATTATGTTGAGGCTTTGACCGGTGCCCTTCTTCGTCGCGGCTGGGAGCATCTCGAGGAAATCGAATCGCTTGGCGGCATGACCAAAGCCATCGCCTCGGGCCTGCCCAAGATGCGGATCGAGGAGGCCGCCGCCCGCCGCCAGGCCAGGATCGACTCCGGTCGTGAGGTCATCGTTGGTGTTAACAGTCACCGCCTCGATCATGAGGACCCGATTGAAATCCGCGACGTGGACAACGACAGCGTTCGCGTGGAGCAGATTGCCAGGCTCAAGGAGCTTCGGAAAACCCGCGACGCAACAGAGGTTCGCCGCACCCTTGAAGCTCTCACTGCGGCTGCCTCGTCGAACACCGGCAACCTTCTCGCGCTCGCTGTGGAAGCTGCGCGCGCCCGGGCCACCCTCGGCGAAATTTCCGACGCGTTGGAAAAAATTTACGGGCGGCACAAGGCGGTTGTCCGCTCGATTTCCCAGGTTTATCAAAGCGAGTTTGGCGACGCGGGTTCCATCGGGCGGGTCCATGAACTCACCAATGCCTTTGCCGGGCGCGAGGGACGGCGACCCCGCATTCTGATTGCAAAAATGGGGCAGGACGGCCACGACCGCGGTGCCCGGGTGGTGGCGACAGCCTATGCCGATCTTGGTTTTGACGTGGACATCGGCCCGCTTTTCCAGACGCCGGAGGAAACAGCCCGGCAGGCGGTCGAAAACGATGTGCATATTGTCGGGGTGAGCTCCCTCGCGGCAGGGCACAAGACGCTTGTGCCACAACTGATTACAGAACTAGCCAGACTCGGGCGCGGCGACATCATGGTGGTGGTCGGCGGGGTCATCCCGGCGAAGGATTACGATTTCCTAACCAAAGCGGGCGTCGCGGCGATCTTCGGTCCCGGAACAGTCATCCCCGACGCGGCGGTGAAAATACTAACCAGGCTCGAACAAAACGCGGGAGTGGAGTATGCATGACGGCCCGGGATTACATCGACGGGGTCCTGGCGGGCAACCGGACCATTCTGGCGCGGGCCATCACATTGATCGAGAGCCATGCGCCACGCCATGCACCGGTTGCCGCGGAGGTGGTCCACGCGTTGCTACCCCATGCCGGCCGCTCGATCCGGGTCGGGATCACCGGTGTGCCGGGAGTGGGCAAAAGCACTTTCATCGAGAAGCTGGGTCTGCGCCTTTGCCGGGCCGGGCACCGGCTGGCAGTCCTGGCCGTCGATCCGAGCAGTGCGTTGACCGGCGGCTCGATCCTCGGGGACAAAACCCGGATGGAGGAGCTGGCCCGCGAGCCCGCCTGTTTCATCCGGCCCACGCCCTCGGGCGGAACTCCTGGCGGAGTGGCCCGGAAAAGCCGGGAGACGATCTGGCTCTGCGAGGCCGCCGGGTTCGACGTTATGTTAGTCGAAACAGTCGGCGTGGGACAGGGGGAGGTGACCGTCCGGTCGATGGTCGATTTTTTTCTTCTCCTGCTGCTCACCGGCGCGGGAGACGAGTTGCAGGGGATCAAAAAAGGTATCATCGAGATGGCCGATGCATTGGTGGTGGCCAAGGCGGACGGGGCCAACGCCGCTGGAGCGAGGGCCGTTCGGGCCGAGCTGGAAATGGTTTTGCATCATCTTTCCTCACGTTCGCCGGGCTGGCGCGTGCCGGTGCTCACCTGCTCAGCCATCGAGGACTCGGGGGTGTCGGGGGTCTGGGAGGTGGTGGAACGTTTTCGTCGCGAGGCTGGCGAATCAGGTTTTCTCACCCGGCAGCGTGCACATCAGGCCCTCGACTGGACCCGCGAGATGCTGGCCGCAGAGTTATGGAACCGCTTTTCCGCGCATCCGGCGGTCCGGCGCGAATGGGATGTGCTCGCCGTCCGCATTCTCAATGGGGAGATTCCACCGCCCCTCGCTGTCCGGCAACTGTTAGCATTACAAGAAAATCATGATCCAAAAAATTGACCATCTCGGCATCGCTGTCCGCTCGCTCGACGAATCGGTGAAATACTACGAGGAAGCCCTCGGGCTGTTCTGCGAGCACCGCGAGGAGGTGCCGTCGCAAAAAGTGCGGGCCGCGTTTTTCAACGTCGGCGGCACCCACATCGAACTGCTGGAGCCAACCGCTCCCGACAGTCCGGTGGCCAGGTTTCTCGAGAAAAACGGCGAGGGCATTCATCACGTTGCCTTCCGCTCCGACGACATCGCCGCCCAGCTTGAGCAGGCTCGCGGGGCTGGTGTTCATCTCATTCACGAAACGCCGGTCGAAGGCGCGGGGGGCAAACTCGTTGCCTTTCTTCACCCCAAATCCACCCACGGAGTGCTGACCGAGTTTTGCACACCGAAAGCCCATTCCTAACATGCCAATCAACCAACAACTCCTCGACGAACTCGAAAAACGCCGCGTCATCGCCCTCGCCGGTGGTGGCGAGGATAAACTCGAGGCCCGTCGTAAGAAGGGGCAGATGGGTGCCCGGGAACGGCTGGAAAACCTTTTCGATGCCGGTTCCTTCCAGGAATTCGGTCTGCACGCGGCGCACCGCGGCTTGCTTTTTGGGATGAAGGGAAAGGTTCTTCCAGCGGATGGAGTCGTCACCGGGCTGGGCCAGATCGGGGGCCGCACTGTCGCGGCCTACAGCCAGGATTTCACCGTCGCGGGCGGCTCGCTCGGAGAAATCCATGCCGAAAAAATCTGCAACATCATGGATTACGCCCAGCGTTGCGGCCTGCCCGTGGTGGGGATCAACGATTCCGGCGGAGCCCGCATTCAGGAAGGCGTCGAATCGCTTTCCGGCTACGGGAAGGTGTTTTTTAAAAATGTCTATTGTTCGGGAGTCATCCCGCAGATCGCGGTCATTGCCGGCCCCTGCGCGGGCGGCGCGGCTTATTCCCCGGCCCTGGCCGATTTTCTGATCATGGTGCAGGATACCGCCCAAATGTTTATTTGCGGTCCGGAAGTAATCAAAGCCGCGACCGGCGAGAGCACGACCATGGAGGAAATCGGCAGTGCTGCCGCCCATGCCAGCGTCGCGGGTAACATTCATTTCGTCGCCCGGGACGATGCGCATGCCCTGGAAATCGTCCAGAAATTGCTAACATTCCTCCCCTCGAACAACATCCTCGATCCGCGCCACGATCTAACCCATCCGATCACGCTTGATCCGGACCCGGGGTTTAACGAATTAATCCCGGCCGATCCCAAGTCGCCGATCAATGTCCACACCATCATCGCGCGCCTCGTGGATCTGGAGGATTTTTTCGAGGTCCAGCGGGACTGGGCAAAAAATCTCGTCGTTGGCTTCGCCCGCATCGGTGGCGTGGTCGTCGGGATTGTTGCCAACCAACCCGCCGTCAAGGCCGGCACGCTGGATATTGATTCGTCCGACAAGGGGGCGCGCTTTATTAGGTTCTGCAACGTGTTTAACATCCCACTGGTAACCCTCGTGGATACGGGCGGGTTCATGCCGGGCAAGGCCCAGGAGCGCGGGGGGATCATCCGGCACGGTGCGAAAATGCTCTTTGCCTATGCCTCGGCCACGGTTCCAAAAATCACTCTGATCATGCGCAAAGCCTATGGTGGTGCCTACCTCGCGATGTGCAGCAGCGATCTCGGGGCCGACATGGTTTTTGCCTGGCCCACCGCAGAGATCGCGGTCATGGGTGCCGAGGGGGCGGTCAAGATTCTCTTCCGCGAGGAGATTAAAAAAGCCGCCGATCCGGTTGCGCGTTCGGCGGAGTTAATCCAGCAATACCGCGATCAATTTTCCTCGCCCTATCAGGCGGCGGAGATGGCCATGATTACCGACGTGATCGATCCTGCCATGACCCGACCAACGATCTCCCTGGCCCTGCGCAACACCCTTTCCAAACGCGAAACGCGTCCGCCGAAGAAGCACGGTAACATCCCGCTCTAACATCCATGTCTCCAATCTTTCTAGCTGCACAATTGACCGACCGGCCGTCGATGAGTGAGAGTCTGGTTTTCCAGTTTACCGGGCTGGTCATTGTCTTGACCGTTTTGGGCGGGTTATGGATCGGCCTCGAACTGTCTGGCATTTATTTTCGGAGCAGGATTCCGCTGGCGGAAAAACCCGCTGCCCCGGTGCCTCTGCCGCAGCCAGAGGGATTGGATCCGGTGGTCCTGGCACTGATTGCGACCGCTGTCCACGTAACCCTTGGCGGTTCGCACCGGATTTTATCGATCAAACCGCCGGGTTCGCGGACCGAGTCCCAGATCTGGTCGGTGGAGGGCCGCCGGGAGGTTTTTGCCTCGCATCGCACACGTTAAACATGAGAAAACTACGCATCACCATTGAGGGGAAAAGTTATGAGGTCGAGGTCGAGGAGATCGGCGGGACAAAACATCCAGCACCGCAGCCTCCCTCCGCATTCGCGCCGGTCGAATTGGCGCACGCGGCTGCCTTACCACACGTCGAAACCCGGGTTTCCGGCAGATCCGGAGACGTTCCCTGTCCGCTTGGGGGAATGGTGATCTCCGTTGTCGCCCAGCTCAATCAGGAGGTCCGCCAGGGAGATGTGCTGGTCATCGTCGAGGCGATGAAGATGAACACCCAGATCTTTGCGCCGACTGACGGAAAAGTCACCGAAATTCTCGTTAAAAGCGGCGACGCAGTCACCGAGGGCCAGAATCTGGTCCGCATTACCTAACCAACCATGATCGACAACCTGCTCCAATTTCTCAAGCTCACCGGATTCAACCAGATTAGCTGGCCGATGGCCGTCATGTGGGTGGTCGCGCTCACCCTTCTCTACCTCGCGGTTTACAAGGATTTCGAGCCGCTCCTGCTTATCCCAATTGGATTTGGCGCGCTGCTGGCCAACCTGCCGACACGCGGCCTCTACAATTTCATGGGTCCGGGTGGGGTGGAGGGGCTCTTTGATTATATCTCGAAGGGGGTGCACCTGGAGATTTTTCCTCCGCTGATTTTTCTCGGTGTGGGCGCGCTGACCGATTTCGGGCCGCTCATAGCCAATCCGCGCACTTTGCTGCTTGGGGCGGCTGCGCAGAGCGGGGTGATGCTCACTTTTATTGGCGCGAGCCTGCTCGGCTTTACCTCTCGGGAGGCGGCTTCGATTGGGATTATCGGCGGGGCGGACGGACCCACAGCGATTTTTCTAGCCAACAAACTGGCTCCGCACCTGCTCGGGGCAATCGCGGTGGCGGCTTATACTTACATGGCATTGGTCCCGCTGATTCAGCCGCCGATCATGCGCCTGCTAACCACAGAAAAGGAGCGAAAAATCCGGATGCGCTCGCTTCGGGTCGTTTCCAAGGCCGAGCGTCTGCTCTTTTCCTTGCTGGTCACAGGCTTTTGCATTCTCGTTGTGCCCGATGCCTCGGCCCTGATTGCGATGCTCATGTTTGGAAATTTCATCCGCGAATCCGGAGTGGCCGCCCGTCTGGTCCAGGCTGCGCAGAACGAGATCATCAATACGATCACGATTTTTCTGGGGCTGAGCGTAGGCCTAACCATGGGTGGCGACACCTTTTTGCGGCTGGCTACGCTGAAGATCATCGGCCTCGGTGTGCTTGCTTTTGCCGTCTCCACGGCGGGAGGTGTGCTCATGGCGCGGCTGATGAACCTGATTTCCAGCAAAAACCCGATCAATCCGCTGATCGGATCCGCGGGAGTCTCGGCTGTCCCGATGGCGGCGCGGGTCTCGCAGGTCGAGGGGCAGAAGGCCGATCCTAACAATTATCTGCTCATGCACGCCATGGGTCCTAACGTGGCTGGGGTCATCGGCACCGCCGTCATCGCGGGGTATTATATTTCCACCCTTGCCCGGTGAGGTGAATCCTCCTGTTTTTCCATGCAAATATGGTATCCGAAATTGACAGCGGGCCGAGGCTGTTTCCTTTCGTGCACCTTAGGAAAACAAGCAATGAGAGGTAGCCCCAGTTTATCGATCTTCATCTTTCCACCGTCGCGCAGACCGTCTGCCACGGATTTCTGGGGCGGATGAATTGGCGGCAAAGGAACCGGTGTTTGAGACAATTGTTGACGCACCCACTGACGCTAAAAAACCGTGCGATATCAGTTGCAAGATAATAAAGCCGTGCAAAAATTCGGAATGTTGCGTTCCCCAGCCGGATTTTTGCGCCTCGCGCTCCTCCTTCCATTGTTCGCCTGCAGCCATGCAAAGGCGGCGGTGTCGGATCCCAATTTTACCGAGTCCACCTACTATTCAGCCCCCAGCTTTCTCAGCGCAACAGGGATG
>JBBRFA010000076.1:0-17123 GCA_038225185.1 Chthoniobacterales bacterium | reverse complement strand
GTTGGCGGCCCACGCCTCGGTCAGCGTGTCCAGCATCCGGCTCGCAAACTCCGGCGGTGTGAACACCTCGTCGTTGGAGAGGCTGGCGATGCACGTCAGCACGTCCGGGTTACGGTTGCGCAGGGTGAAGCTGGCTTGGGCGCTCATAGGATAATCTGCTCCACGATGCTGGCGAGCTGGCCCACGGTCATCAGCGGGTAGGCAGTCGTTGGCATGAAAATGTCGTGCCTACCGAGATCGGCGAAGAGCGAGCCTTCGGCGCTGAACTCGGATGAATAGGTCAGACTCTCGAAGCGAAAGTCGCGCCGCTGGAACTTCCCTTTGCCGACATATCCCCACTCCGCGAAGGTTATTGGGCTTGTGTCGAACATGCGCATGGAGAGCGCGTCGCCGTGGACGAGGTTTTGCGAAAGCACGTAGAACGCGGCGCGATACAGGTCGTCCGTCGGCACGAGCTTCAAATACTCGGCGAAGATCCCCAGCAGGTTGGCGCGACACTCGGCAATGTTGTCCGGCAGCAGCTCGATGCCGAAGAGGCACATCAGCGCGAGCAGCGCGTAATGCCGCCGCTCGAAATCGGACTTGCCGTATTTGAGTTCCACGGCGGCGAGCTTGCGCCGAAGAACCTGCACGAGGAAGTTGCCGTCCCCGCAAGCCGACTCCAGAAAGCGCGAGTCAATGCGCTCGGTCTCGCCCTTCACAAGGTCGAGCATCGCCTCCACCATCCACGCGGGGGTGAAGACTTCCCCGTGGTCAGCGATGCGTTGTTTGGATTTCACCAAAGGGAAAATAGGGAGTGCCATAAAGCAAAGGGAACACGTTCAGAAGAAATTATTTAACGACATCAGGGAAGGGAAAATGAAGAGAAACCTGTATTGGCTGAAAAACTGGAAAAACGAGCAACTAAGGAGCATGTCTTTTATTGGGACCCTTCATGGACCCCTTCATAGCCATCGGATCGGCCAACACAGCCATTGTTTCCAAAATAGCTTCAAAATCAGCCACAGGCATGGTCACAGAATCGGGCTTATTACGATTCGCGATGACAAACTTCCGCCCTACCTGGCAAAGTTTCAATCTTTCCTCTGGGCTTTGAACGCAACCTCAACCAATCTCTAGACAACAAACAAGATTAACATTTTATCTGTGTCCGCGTTTTCGAGGCCAGATCATCTGACGTAAATTGGCGAAGAAAATGAAGACCGTGTTTCTACTCCTCATCCTGACATCGCTTCATCTATCGGCTGAAGACCCGTCGCTTAAGGCGCTACCTGATCCAACCGGTAAGGCAAAGTATGCCGAGCGACAACGAATCCTGGCCGACCTTGATGGTGACGGCCACAACGATATGCTACTTTCGGGAAGTCCTGATGAGTTTGGGACGATGGGCGGACCATGGAGTGTTTACCTAAGTCGCAAGGGAGAATATGTCCGGATCGGAGAAGTTTGGGCGCATGCAATGGCAATTGCGATCGAGCCCGATCAGGCGAGGAATCATAAGGACTTGAAGACCCGTAGGTTCGCTCGAATTTGGGTGTATCTCAAGGCCAGCGGCAGCGCAGGGACTTTCGGATACCATAGAGTTGGTGAAGATTCGGTGGACGAGATCAAGTCCATCGAGATTTACCCGGGAGATGGTGGAACCGTGGTAGGCAACTCAATTTATAAAGCAACATTCAAGCAGTCGCCGATCCCCTTCACCGTGCAGCGAAGTGCGACCAGAGACGACGGCACCGTGAAGTGGCCAGACACCAATCGCTAAAAAGAGATGCACGGCAACCAGGCAATCTCGGGATGAACAAAATCACGCGACCGAAAACCTGCTTTTTTGAGAAACCGAAAGAATTTTGAGAATGCCGCCCGGTCATACGCAGTCAGGTTTTCTCAAATTTGCTGGCTAAACGTGTCTGCGAGGATGTCGGGCGCCGCGGTTGGCGGGGGCTGATTCCTGAGACGCGGCAAAGGTTTATTGATAATATTCACCACTGCGCCAGTGCCAACGATGTCGTAAAGCTGGACGACGTCGGCGGAGGTCATGCGAATGCAGCCGTAGCTGACGGCGGTGCCGATGCGATTTTCCTCGGTGGTGCCATGGATGTAAATATGGCGGGTAAAGGAGCGCGCGTTGGTTTTTTCCAGTCCATCGAGCCAGAGAATGCGGGTAACGATGGGATCGCGTCCCGGAGCGTTGGGCGGGAGGATTTCGCCAGTGCGGCGGCGGCTTTTAAAGACGGTGCCGAGTGGGGCGTCGTCGCCGATTTTTTTGCGTATGCGATGTTTGCCAAGCGGAGTGGCGTTACTGCCGGGGCGATTGCCGAGACCGAATTTCGAGGTGGAGACAGGATACTCGGCGACAATGGTGCCGCGCTCAAAGACCCGCATTTTTTGATCGGAGACACTGATGATTATTTTGTGGGAACGATCTGGAAAGACACATCCGCAGAGGAGCGAAAGGCTAAGAATCAGGATACTAAAACGTGCATAATGGGCCGGCATAATTTTGATAATTTGGCATATTTTTTAATTTTCGCACATCTGGCAATCAAATTGCTTGGAAAAGAGATTGTATTTGTAATGACACACACTCATCCATCTGAAACCACGATCCCCGGTGAATCCACTTACCGGAGCATCGTGGAGCACGCCATCGAGGGAATTTTCCAAACCGCCCCCGATGGTCATTATCTGCTAGCCAACCCGGCACTGGCCGGGATTTACGGGTATGCATCGGTGGAGGAATTGCGCAGCGGCGTGAAGGAAATCGGGCGTCAACTTTATGTCGATCCCGCGCGGAGGGATGAATTTATTCGTTTGATGAACGAGAAAGACGCCGTCTGGGGTTTTGAATCTCCCATCTATCGGAAAAATGGGAACATCATCTGGATATCGGAAAATGTGCGGGTGATACGCGGAGAAAACGGCGAGGTGCTTTACTACGAGGGAACCGTCGAGGATATCTCCGAACGCAAACGCGCCGAGGAGGAACTTCGCCGCGCCAAAACCGCCGCCGAGGAGGCCAGTCGCTCCAAGAGCCAGTTTCTCGCCAACATGAGCCACGAATTGCGCACCCCGCTCAACGCCATCATCGGTTACAGCGAATTGCTCCGCGAAGAAGCCGAGGAAATGGGCGAGGAAAGCTTCAGCGGCGATCTGCGCAAAATCGAAAAAGCAGGCAAACATTTGCTGGAACTGATCAATGGCGTGCTCGACATCGCCAAAATCGAGGCGGGCAAAATGGAATTGCATGTCGAAAACTTCGATATCGCAGATATGCTTCGCGAAGTCGCCAACACCATCTCCCCTGTCATCCAGAAAAAAGGCAATCAACTCATCGTCGATGCCCCGCCCACCTTGGGAACGATGCGAACCGACCTCACCAAAGTGCGGCAGTCGCTTTTCAATTTGTTGGGCAATGCCGGTAAATTTACCGAAAATGGCCGCGTGACTCTCGGCGCCAGCCGCAAAAACCTCGGAGATCAGGAGTGGATCGAATTTCAAGTGAGCGACACCGGGATCGGCATGACTCCCGAACAAGCGGCTAAAATCTTCGAGCCCTTCACCCAGGCCGACGCCTCCACCACCCGTAAATACGGCGGCACCGGGCTTGGGCTGACGATTACCCGCGAATTTTGCCGCCTGATAGGAGGCGAGGCCAAGGTGACCAGCAAACTGGGCACGGGGTCCACTTTTATCATCACCCTGCCGGCGGAATTCATCCCATCTGCTAGCGAAGAAAATAACGGAGCATTAACCGATTTCCTTCAACGTGTGGAACCTCAAACCGAGGAGGACCTCGATCAACCCCTCGTGCTCCTGATCGATGACGACCTAACCATTCACGATCTCGTGAAACGTTTCCTGCATAAAGAGGGCTTCCGCACTCTCTGCTCCCAGAATGGCGTGGATGGCATCGAACTGGCCCGCACCTGCAACCCCTCGGTGATCGTGCTCGATGTAATGATGCCGACGATGGACGGCTGGTCGGTTTTATCCCGTTTGAAGGGTGACCCCGAACTTTCGCAAATCCCGGTCGTGATGCTAACCATGGTCAACGACAAGGCGATGGGTTATACCCTGGGAGTGGATGATTACATGTTGAAACCGATTGAGCGGATGGATTTCGTCGGTGTCTTGAAACGTTTTTGCGATCAATCCAAACCCGGCACCGTCCTTGTGGTGGAGGACGATCAACCGTCGCGGGAACTCGTGCGGGACATGTTGGAACGCGATAAATACACCGTGGTCGAGGCCCGTAACGGCCTGGAAGGTCTCGAACGTCTGGCCACGATTGTCCCGGAGTTGATTCTACTCGACCTGATGATGCCCGAGATGGATGGCTTCGAGTTTGCCGCGGAAGTTCGGAACAATCCCCTTACCTCCCACATCCCAATCGTGGTGATGACGGCGAAAGACATTACCCCGGAAGACCGGGCCAGATTGGAAGGCAACGTGACGCGAGTGCTCCAGAAAGGCGCTTACAGCCGCGACGATTTACTTTCCGAAATACGCTCCCGAATCGTTAAGATCGGTGCCCGGGCGGAATTAGTCTCCTAACATTGCGACCTCCTCCACGAATATGCCAAAAATACTCCTCGTAGAAGACAATGAAATGAATCGGGACATGCTTTCCCGCCGCCTCGAACGGAGAAGTTTCGAAGTCGTCATCGCCGTCGATGGGGGCGAAGGCGTTAGTTTTGCGAGCAGTCATCGCCCCGACCTCATCATCATGGATATGAGCCTGCCCGTGCTCGACGGCTGGGAGTCCACCCGGCGCATCAAGGAAAATCCGGAGACCGCCCACATCCCGGTGCTGGCCCTCACCGCGCACGCCATGGCAGGAGAACGCGACAAGGCCATTGCTGCCGGCTGCAACGATTATGACACAAAGCCGGTGGACTTTCCCCGTTTGTTAGGAAAGATAGAGGCCTTGCTAGCCCAGGTGCAACCCGGCTAACTGTTTGACGCCATGACATCCCACATCGAAGCCAGCATGCCCGAGGAGTTGCAGAACGAACTGCACGATCTCCGCACGCCGTTGAACCAAATCATTGGGTTCACCGAAATGCTGCTGGAGATTATCACCGAGGATGGCCGCCTGGACCTCAAGGAAGGTCTCGACGCGGTGCGCGAGGCGGGCATCGAGCTAACCACCTTGTTGGGGGACGCAGGTATCATCGCACTGCGTGGCGAGGAAGATGAGCTCCACTGGCCGCTGATCGATGCAGTGCGTGCTCCCGTGAGCCGCGTTCTGGGCTTTGCCGACCTCATTCTTTCCGAACCCCCGGAAAGTTCCCTCTCCGATTATACCAGCGATGTCGGCAAAATCCGCAGTGCCGCCAGTCAGTTTCTAAATAAAGCCCGGATTAGCAAAATCGTCATCCAGGTGGAAGCCGCCCGCGATTGGGTGCATAACAACGGCTATCGTTCACCCGCCAGCAACGCCACCAAAGACGCCGGACGGGTTCTCATTGTTGATGATGAAAACCTCAATCGCGAGATTCTCTGCCGCCGTCTCCGCCGCGAAGGTTACAGTTCAGTCGGTGTGGAGAGCGGTCATGCCGCCCTGGACATTCTGGCCTCGGAGACTTTCGACATTGTTTTGCTCGATATCATGATGCCCGGCATCGGCGGCATCGAAGTCTTGCAATCGCTCAAACAAAGCGACCGTCTGCGTCACCTGCCCGTGCTCATGCTTTCGGCCTTGACCGATGTGGATCGTGTCGCGCGTTGCATCGAATTGGGTGCCGAGGATTATCTGCCCAAACCGGTTAACGCCGTCCTGCTTCGAGCCCGGCTCGGTGCTTGTCTGGAAAAAAAACGTCTCCGCGATCACGAACAAGCCGCCATGCGCGCTTTGGACGCCGAAAAAGACCTGCTCACCGTCACCCTGCAATCGCTCGCCGATGCCGTGGTGACCACCGATGCCGAGGGCCGCATCGTTCTCTTTAACAGTGTTGCCGCCAGCATGACTCAAATCCCGCTGGACGAAGTGCGCGGACAATCCCTGGCCTCTCTTTTTCCCATTTTGGATCGCAATAGCGGGCAGCCCGTGCCGGATGCGGCCCATGAAGCTTTGCGCACTGGCATCGCCTGCGATTCTCTGCCCGGCGCGACGTTGGCCACGCCGTTTGGCGAACGCCTGGTGGCGGTGCGAAGTGCTCCGATTCATACTGCGGAAGGCGATATTCGGGGCACGGTCGTCGTGCTGCGCGATGTCACCGAAAAAGAAAAAATCGCGGGCGAAGTCCTGCGCACCAGCAAGTTGGAATCCATCGGCGTGCTCGCGGGCGGTCTCGCTCACGATTTCAACAACATGCTCACCGCAGTCATTGGCAACCTTTCCCTGCTGCGCCATACCATCGAACAATCGCCCGAGATTCTCCAGCGCCTCAACGAAGCCGAAGGGGGCGCTCTGCGTGCCCGCGACCTCGCCCAGTATCTCCTCACTTTTGCCGAGGGAGGTGCCCCGGTGAAAAAAAACATCGATACCTCCGCCCTCTTGCACGAGACGACCGAGTTTGTTACCCGCGGTTCGCGCACCGATTGCGATTTCGACATTCCCGAAAATCTCTGGAAAATCGAGGCCGATCCCGGCCAGATCACCCAAGCCATTTCCTCCATCGTGATGAATGCCGAACAGGCCATGCCCGAGGGCGGCACCATTTTCATCAAGGCGGAAAATGTGAAAATCGAAGCCGAACCCGGTGCCCCCCTTCCCAGCGGCGCTTACCTCTCCATTTCCATCTCCGATACCGGGGTGGGCATTCTGCCGGAACATCTGCCCCGCGTTTTCGATCCCTTTTTTACCACCCGCAATCAAGCTCGTGGCCTCGGTCTGGCTGCCGCTTATTCGATCATCAATCGTCACGGAGGCAATATCGAACTGGAATCCTCCCCCGGCTTCGGCACCAAAGTGGGTGTCCTCCTGCCTGCCAGCCATGTGATCGAAGACCTGCCGCCACCCGAGCCGGAAGCCGCTCCCGTCCTGGAACATGGCGTGCAAGATCGGCGTTATCGCGTCCTCGTGATGGATGACGAACCCTCCATTCGCATGGTCTCGGAAAGCATGCTCGACATGCTCGAATTCGAGGTCGTCTCCACCGCAGACGGTTCCGAGGCTCTTCATGCCTATGCCGAGGCCAAAAAAAATGGCAACCCGTTCGATTTGATCATTACCGATCTCACAGTGCCCGGCGGCATGGGCGGAGCGGAGACCGTTCGCCGCCTGCGCGAAAGCGGTTCCACCGTCAAGGCCATCGTCTCCAGCGGATATTCCAACGGCCCGGTAATGAGTAATCCAGCGGAATACGGTTTCAACGCCGTGCTCCCCAAACCCTACCGGTTGCACGATCTGGAAGCCGTCCTGCAGAAGCTAAATTTTCCAACCGCCGTTTGCACTATCCCCTGAACTCCGCTTAATTGGCGGGACATATGGATCTCACACTCGAAGACGGCGCAAGCGACATTATTAACAAAGCTCAACGAGGCCTTCATCTCGCCGATGCGCTCCTGGCGGAAAAATCCGGCATCACCCTAGAAGCCCTTCACACTCTCAAAGCGGGCACTTTTTCTCCAAAAGCCATCGCAGCAGTGGCTCCCGTGCTCGGTCTTCATCCCGATGCTTTGCAAAAAATTGCCGACGGACAATACGTTCCCGGTGTCGCCGCTCCCGAGGGCCTTATTCGCTTCGTGACGCCTTACGAAGATTTTACGGTGAATTCCTATCTGGCCTACGATGAAGAGACCCGCGAGGCGATTCTTTTCGATACCGGCGCCGATGCCAGTGAATTGCTGGCCACGCTCACCCGGCTCGATCTCACCGTGCGCCATCTGCTCCTCACCCACACCCACGGGGATCATATTCTGGAACTGGATCGCGTGATGGAAAAAACCGGTGCCGCCGCCTTCGGTCCCGCCCTGGAGCCACTCGAAGGCGTCGAACCCTTCGCCGACAACGCCTCTTTTTCCGCTGGTAAAATCAGCGTTACCTTGCGCCCCACCCACGGGCATTCTCCCGGCGGCACGACGTTTGTCATTGCCGGTCTGCCCATGCCCGTCGCCATCGTGGGCGACTCCCTATTTGCCGGTTCAGCCGGAGGGGCAGCCGACGTCTGGCAGACTGCTCTGCAAAACAACCGCACCCACATCCTCTCTCTCCCACCCGAGACTGTCCTCGCTCCGGGTCACGGCCCGCTCACCACGGTCGCTTTGGAAAAGGCCAGTAATCCCTTCTTCGCGTGATTCAACACCTCTACGTTCACATTCCCTTTTGTCCCAAGGTGTGTCCGTATTGTTCGTTTTACAAAGAGGCTTCCGACCGTCATAAAACGCAGCGTTTCCTCGATGCGCTTCTCCGCGAACTCGATCTAAAACAAAAAACGTTGCCGCTCCAGCCGCAAACCATTTTTTTTGGCGGCGGCACCCCCAGCGCCCTCAGCACTGCGCAACTCGATTTTCTGCTGACCGGCTTGCGGGATCGACTGGATCTTTCCCGCCTCCAGGAATGGACCCTGGAAATGAATCCCGCCACGGTTTCCCTCGAAAAAGCGACGCGTCTGCGTGCTCTCGGCGTCAACCGCATCAGCATGGGCGTGCAAGCCTGGGACGCCCCCACTCTCCAGGCGTTGGGCCGGGTGCATTCCGCCGCGCAAGCACTGCGTTCCTATGAAATTTTGCGCGAAGCAGGATTCGACAATCTGAATCTCGATCTGATTTTTGGCACTCCCGGCCAGACTTCCGAGGCGTGGTTCGACACTCTCGACCGCACCATCGCGCTCGCTCCCGAGCATCTCTCGGCCTATTGCCTGACTTATGAGGAGGACACCGAGTTTTTCCGCCGTTTTCAAGCCGGGGAAATGCAGCAGGACGACTCTTTCGACGCCGACCTTTACGAAGGCAGCATCGCACGACTCGAGGCCGCCGGTTACTCCCAATACGAGACCTCGAACTACTCACTTCCAGATCGGGAATGCGAACATAATTTTGCCTATTGGACCGGGCGCGATTACCTCGGTCTCGGTCCCAGCGCCTTTTCCACCGTGGGTGCGGATCGCTGGAAAAACATTCCCGACACCAGCGCCTACTGTCATCTCATCGAGACTGCGGGTGATGCCCGTTCCTTCCACGAAGCTGTCACGCCCGAGATTCTCCTCAGCGAACGCATTGCATTCGGATTGCGCACCAACCGCGGCGTCGCTCTCACCCACCTGACCAATCGTCTCGAAAAAGTCGCGGGCCTCACCGCCGACGGTTTTTTGCAGCAAGGCAATGGACACATTTTTCTTACCCGGCGCGGTCGTCTCGTTGCCGATACCGTTGCCGAATGGCTCATGTAACACCATGAACGGCAATGACTTCGATGTGTTAATCGTCGGAGCGGGACCCTCCGGTTCCACCTGTGCCATCATGTCTGCGCGACGTGGGATGCGCGTCCTCCTCATCGAACGCGAAACGTTCCCCCGCGATAAAGTCTGCGGCGATTGCCTTAATCCCTCGTCTTGGCAGGTGCTAAAACGCCTGGGAATCACCGAAAAAATCCGTTCCCTTCCCCATTCGCGCTTCGAGAAAGTGGAAATCATCACTCTCGGTGGCAAAACGTTCACCTTTCCGCTTCCCGAAAGTGAATTTGGCGAAATCGGTCTCCGCCGTCGCGATCTTGATGCCACGTTACTTGCCACCGCCGTTGCCGCCGGCGTCGAAGTCGTCGAAAATACTCCGGTCACCGCAATCGCCCCCTCCGCCGCCGGCTGGCAAATCACGGCGGGCGGACGCATTTTCACGGCAAAAAATCTCGTGGCCGCCGACGGACGCAATTCGACCGTGGCCCGTCTCCTCGGTTTGTTGCCCCCTCCAGCCCGGGATCGGGTGGGCTTGCAGACGCATCTCCCTTTGACTCCTGGCCAGGCGCAGACCGTTCGGATGCAGCTTCACCCCGAGGGTTACAGTGGCGGCGCGCACATCGGCGACGCTCTTTGGAATCTCTGTCTCGTGGCCCGCGGACCGCAGATCGACGCCTTGAAGGCACGCGCCACCCGGCTGTGGAATCTCCCGGACGATCTCCGCTGGAAAAGTCTCACCCCGCTCACTCGCACCCCGCTCAATCCAGCTCGCGACGGCTTTTTCCTCGTGGGCGACGCCGCCCGGGTGGTGGAACCTTTTACGGGTGAAGGTATTTATTACGCGCTGGCCAGCGGCGAATTGGCCGGGAACTTTTTGCCCGATCCGGCGGCTTATCGCTCCGCCCATCGCGCTCTTTACCAAGGCCGACTTTGGATCAATCAACTCTCAAAATGGTCGGTCCTCCATCCCGTGGCCACCAGTTGGATGCTGGAAAATCTGCCCGCCCGCCGAGTCCTCGGGCATCTCACGACCAAAGTCACGGCACCGCTTTAATGCGCGTCTTTTTTCTTACCGCCATCCTTGCCGTGCGCGTCATCCTTGCTATACTTATGGAAGGGAGCGGTCTCCTCGGCGGTGTGGCGTTCGCATCCGCAGAAAACGGCGATGATGAAAAGGCAGGCAAACAGGGATTTCATGGAAATATTCATACACGCGGGTGATAGGTCCGACAACCTTGAAAAAACTGGCGGACCGGTTTTATCCTTTTAAAGCGCCCCCGCCCAAACCGCGCACAAAAAGTTTCATGGTAAAAAGGAACATGATGAGGAGCGGTGCGCTGGCGACGAGAAACGCGGCCATGATTTTGCCCCATTGCTTGATGTATTCGCCGTCGAGATAGATCAACCCGACGCCGAGGGTGAAAAGCTCTTTGTCGCGCATGAGGAGCAGGGGCATGAGGAAGTCGTTCCACTGGCCGATGAAGGACAAGATCGCCAGGGTGCCGATGATCGAGCCGCTCATGGGAATGACCACGTTGATGATTTGTTTGAAGTGACTCGCGCCGTCCATTTCTGCTGCCTCGAAGAGATCTTTTGGAATATCCTCGATGAAATTGCGCAGCACATAAATGTTAAACACCTGACCGCCCGCCACAGCCAGCAGGACCAGCGTCCAGAGCGAGTTTAGGAGCGACATGCTTTTTAAGAGTGAAAAGAGAGGCACAATATTCGCCACGCCGGGCATGAGCATCAAAAAGAGGAAAAACGCCCAGAAAAAATTCGAAAACGGCATTTTATAACGTGCAAAAAAGTAAGCTCCCAAAATGGCTAGAAAAAGCGTGCACACTGTGCCTAGGACCGCCACAAAAACGGTGTTGGCGATGTAGGGGAAAATGAGTTGAAAGCCCTCGACCAGATTCGACCAGTGCCAGCCCGCCGGTGGGAGGGGTAGCCAGGGATGATTTAAAAACTCCGCATTATTTTTGACGCTGATCTGGAGCATCATGTAAAATGGCAGCAGCTCGATGCCGAGCAGCAGGAGGACGACAAGATGTTTCGGCCACTCCGATTTGACCCGTTTTGCAGTTGGTTTTGCGCTCATGTTATTTATCCACCCTTACATATTTGTTGTTGAGGTAGGTAAGCCCGAGGATGAAGACAAAGAGCAGGATGCCAACCGCGCAGGCGTAGCCAAACTCGCCCGCGACGAAAGCTTTGTTAAACATCCACAGCCCCGGCACCATGCCGCGCCCCTCCGGTCCGCCACTGGTGCCTAACAAAAGCATTTGCAACCCGAAACCTTGCAGCGTGCCAATGATCATGAGCACCAGACTAAGTCGCACCTGGGTCATGATGAGAGGAAACTCGATGTGCAAAAACTGCTGCCAGCTTCCCGCCCCGTCCAGTTCCGCCGCCTCGTAAATCTCCGTGCCGATGGCTTGGAGACCCGAGAGGTAAATCAGCACCCCGACCGCCCCAATCCAAGGGAAGCCCCAGATGATGAGCGAGGGCAGAATTAAATTTGGATCACTCAACCAGGCCACCGGCATGCCGTCCTGAAAAATTCCCCATTTAAAAAAGGAATCCACCATCACGAGTAGCGATTTCAAGCCGGTCGCATCGAGGACTTGGTTTAGCACGCCGATGTTTGGATCGAAGAAAAACTTCCAGATAAACAATGTCACCAACCCCGGCACAATCATTGGCACGACCAGGAGCACACGATACCAGTATTGCCATTTATCGCTTTTTAACCGGTGAATGAGCACCGCCATCAGGATGGAGGGAATAAGTTTGAAGACGTTGGCCACAACCAGGATGCCGATGGTCCCAAACGACGCCCAGAGAACGGTGTCACCCCCAATTTTTTTGAAATTGGCCAACCCGATGAACTGCTTGCTGTCGCCACCTTGCCAGTCAAAAAAACTATGATATACCGCGCTGATCGCCGGGAAATACGAAAAAGTGCCCACAAATAGAATCGAGGGAATGATGAAGAGATAGAGCCTCCACTCCAACAATGCTTTGCGAATTGAGATGGGTCTGGACATGGTTAGTTGGCAGTCTTTCTTTTCTTCTCAAACTCATCCAGATCATACCGCCGGGAGTAGTAGCTATTCTCCCCGATTGCCTGCACCTCCTGCAATGAGACAGCTTTGGCCCCGGATCGCGGATCGCCTCCCTGCTCCAAAGCGCGCAGGGCAATCCACGTGGTATCCTGCATGCTAAGTGTGCGCAGACCGTTTTTTATCGTCAATTCCATGTCCAATACCATGGCTTGAGCATAACGCGGCTCAAAATACTCCAAAAACTGGTCCACCCCGCCATCGGGCCGGACCAGTCGGTGGAAGGCGTTTTCGTAAATCCGCTTCACCTCCGGGCCGCCAGTCCATTCAAGAATGAACCCCGAGGGATATCCTTCGCTCACTGGAGCAAAGGGGGCTATGGCCTCCGGGACTGGCACCGAAACGATGCTGGGCAGCCAATTGCTTTTCTCTGCAAAAATCCGGTTGCCCTCAATACTGGTGAGATATTTAAGAAAATCCAATGCCGCCTCCGGGTTGGGCGCATCCCGGGTCAGACCAAAATTCACCGCCCCGCCTGTCTCCGCCTCCGAGCCAGGCCCCAGAGTGTAGGCACCATATTGTGGATTCTGCCTCGAAGGCAGTGGAAAACGAATCGCGGCCACCTCGAAGTTCGACTCCTGCCGCAGACTCTGCACATCCCAACTGCCCGTGGCGATCATCAACGAGCGCTGCTGCACAAAACTAAAAGTGGCATCTTCCCGAGCCAGCGAAAGGAAGCCCTGGGGCATGTTTTTTCCAATCTCCCGGCTCAACTCCAAAGCGGAGCGGATGGCTGGGCTGAACAGATCAAAACTCCCATCAAAAAAGGCCGGATAAGGTGCGCCCGCGAAACGCATCACCCGACGCCGGTCCAATTCCAAGTTCAGTTTCTGGGTCTGCGCTGCAAACAACGCGTTCATCAACACCGGCGAATTGTATTTTGACCCTGCAATCGCCACCAAATTGCCCCCTTTTTCGTTATAAACCCGGACAGCCTCAAAAACTTCGGTAAGTTCCTCGTAGGTCGCGGGCGGCACCTTGCTGCCTGTGACTTTTTCGAAGAGCGGCGCATTGTAGTAAAGACGCGTCGTGACCATGGAGCACGGGATGCCGTAATACTCAAAAAGATTGAGCAACCCCGGCGCGGAGGCCAGACCGTCGATGAACGTGTCGCGCCAGGGCACATCCTCCAACGCGGTCCCTGCATTATGAGGATTTGGCTTAACCACCTCCTCCGAGAGCGGCGTAAAGTAGCGCGCCATCCGGTCATCCGTGATCCCAAAGCCGAGAGCCACCAAATCCGGCGGATTCCCACCCACCAGACGGGTGGTCAGCCACGTGGCAAAAACGCGTTCCGGAATCAAAATCTGATCAATTTTAACCTTGGGATGCTTTTTAATGTATTCAGCCGCCACCGCATCCAACGCCGCCTTCGTCCCCGCCTCCAATTGCCAGTGCGCAAATCGAATCGTGGTCACGCTTTTGTCCTGCTCGGCGGATCGACGTTGAGCGATTTTCACCAGCGAATAAGCGAAACAGGCGGCCAGCAGCAAGAAGCCAATCGAGTTTAAAAATTTTTCGCGATCCCATTTCATGGGATCACCTCCCCGCTTCTCAGCAGTGCCAGTTTTTCTTCAATGTAATACCGGCGGATGTCCCGCTTAAAGCGCCCCGTAAACTTTTCAAAATACATAATCGCCACCTCGCGCTGCCCAGCCACCCTGGCAAATTCCGCGATTTGCACATACAAATCCGCCAGCGCACGGTCACGCAAGTTCCCGGCTTTCTCCACTTCAAAGAGATGCCCCAGCGTCACCTCCGGGGGTTGGCTGGTTTTAATCGAGACATCCGACAGCAGTAAAAAATAATCGCGTCGCGCATCCGGCCCGGTCAAATTCCCGCTCTCCTTCGCTGCGCCAGCATAACGCTCCGCCAACGTCGCGGGATCGGTGAGCGAATACATGCGGATCAACGCACGCTTCACAAGCGCCGTCTGCGCCAAGGGATGCGCAGGATGCTCCTCGATGAGAGTCGTGAACCGCTCGTCGGCTAGTTTTTCGTCCCGCACCACCAAATGAATCTGCGGAATCCGTGCCAGCAGATATTTGGCCGTGATCGCTGTCTCATCGGACCCATTTTCGGCGATGATTTTTTTAAGCAAAGTCTCCGCCCTGGCAATATTGGAGCCAGTCTTTGGCTGGACACTGAGCAGGGTGGTCGCCTCTCCCAGCTCGATTTCGCGGGATTCGACACCCGGCATCGCCCCGGCTTCCTGGAATTTCCGATTAGCGTCATTGATAAGCAATTTTGCCGCATCATCCCAGGCTTGCTGCGCCGCAGAGATAACCGTGGTCGCCGATTTTTCCGACACCGCCAGTTCCGCCTGCATCGTTACCGCTCCTACCCAGAGCAAAACCGTCAGCGCGAGGAAGTTTCTTGTTCCCCGGATCATCCATCCACCCCGACCCTTGAAAGGATAATTTTTACAGAGAACAATCATGCGCAAAACGGAAACTTGAAGGGAAAACGAGGAGGGTTCATCTGGGCTTGAGGCAGTGTTTTAAGCCTCAGACCACTTGCGAGCAACCCTTTTTGCACAATTAGCCTTTCCGCCCTCGAAAAACAGTCGCGTAACCCGTTGCGCACCGCCCCGCTTAAATATCGCTCGCATACGAAATCAACTTGCGATATTCGCCCAGGATCTCGGTCAAAGCGAGGACGAAAGCCTTCCTTTGCAACTCCATCGGCGCCAGAGCCGGCGTCTCCAGCACGATCTCAAACGGCGCGGGCGACATCACCGGCGGCGCACTTAAAATCCCCTCATAACCACTATGAATAATCCCCTCCACCGCATGGAATCCGTCGATCTGCGCCGATAAATTCGTCGGCAACGCCCGCGCCGCCGCCGCCAGCGATGGCTTGAGTAAATGCTCCGTCAACAGGGCACCTTTTACGAACCCATACACGCCCTCGCTCGTGTCGTCCGAATGCAGGGAAATAATCCCGTCAAACTTCTGCACACACAATTCCTTTTCCAATAACCGAACCTCAGGCTCATCCGAGTTTCTCCAAAATTCCCGATTCAAATCCAGATCCGACCGCGAATTGCGTGTCCCATCGACAAACCCCGTCGGATTGCACAGCGGATACATTCGCAGATCAAAATCCCGCCCCAACATCGGATCCCGATCCAGTTCCGCGATAAAATCGATCAACCCATACAGCCCCGCCGGCTCATCACCGTGCAACGTCGCAAACATCCCGATTTTAATCCGGTTTTTCCGCACTAACGTCCGCCGAAACGTCAGCCGCGGCAGCCAGAAGCAATCCTTCCCACTCCGCCAGAACCCGAGCGATTCCGCACGCAAGGTCTCCGAATCGCCCGCCCGCAAAAACACCGGCAGTAACACTTCCTTGATCGTCGAAACTCCAGACATAGTAGAAAAACGTAACAGAATACCGTGCCCCCTGCCTACGTTGCGAGAACCTGCAACTCGGCACAGCATCCTGCGCACGCCACCTGCGAATGCAAATGAAAACAAGGATGAAATAAGAAGGAAAAGCAAGACTGCTGGCAGACAAGATTGTAAAAATTATAAAAATCCATGACTGTCACCTCAATCCATCCGCCGATGCACACAAACACTCTCAGCGTGAACAAGCAAAACATTGCCGCCCGCATACCACGTTTACTGGCACGCGCCTGCAGCCGTGCCTCAATTCCCTACGTGCTGATCGGACTCGCACTGGTAATCGCCATTTCGCTGGCCGGACGTGAGATTCATGCGCACATCAGCCAGATTGAGGCATGGATCACCTCGCTTGGTTCCTGGGGAGTGCTGGCGTTCATTGTATTGTTTGTGGTGCTGACTTCCTGTTTGCTGCCCGATTCGGTGCTTTGCATTATAGCCGGGGCGCTTTTCGGATTTGGGTGGGGGCTCGTCGCCGTGGTCGTCGGCAGCCTGCTATCCGCCTCGGTTCAATACGTGCTTGCGCAAAAGCTATTACGGCAGCGGATTGAAAATAAAATTCAAAACAACCCTTCACTTTGTGCAATTCAACGTGCCGTTAAAACGGATGAATTGCGTTTGCAATTATTGCTTCGCTGCACTCCGCTCAATCCTGCAACGGTCAGCTATATCCTCGGAGCCACCGGTGTTCGGTTTCAAAAATTTATTCTGGCCTGTCTCGCATTGACTCCGGGGCTGGCTCTGGAGGTATATTTCGGGCACTTTGGAAAACATGCGGCCCGTGCGGCTGGAAGCGATTCCTCGCTTACCCACAACCTGATGCTAGCCGGCGTATTGCTTGCCGGGTTGGTGGTGATGTATTTCATCTCGAAAACGGCCCGCACTGCAATCGCCCGCGCCGTTGCTGAAGCGGAGGCCGAACGCGCTACTGCCGGTTCCACAACGCCCACCGTAGGGCCATGATCAGCCATTTCCTCATCGGATTGCACTGGCTGATTATCGCATGTCTCAGCTTTCGGGTCATCACCCGAGGCCGACCCGTTGGCGTATCGCTCGCCTGGTTGACGGTTATTTTTGGTGCGCCATTTATCGGTGCTACTTTCTATTTATTTTTTGGAGAAAAACGTCTCGGACGCCATCGCATGGCGCGGACGAAGGCAAACGCCATCGAGGTTGCGAAATGGCTGAAAATCCTCCGCTGCGAAAAAAGTGTCATCCGATCCATCGTGCCACCACAGGACGCTGCGGCA
>JBBRFA010000075.1:0-17814 GCA_038225185.1 Chthoniobacterales bacterium | reverse complement strand
TTCGGTCTTCTGCGGATACACCGCAACACCGATGCGCTTGTCTGGAGACAGTCCACCCTCCGTGATGACCCACTGGTCGGCATGTGCAGCCGTGGCAAGCGCGAGCATCAGGTAGAAGTGGTGCATTTTATTAGCGAACGTTGTTTAGTCACACTAAACTGTGGTTTGCTTGGTTCGCGGACAGTTTTATGTGGATTAGGGGTTGAATTCGTCCACAGTCGTGGCTACGACATTGAAAGTATTTACTCATGAATAAGCCCATTCAAGCACAATCTTCGCCGGAGGTCAAGCCCTGGATGCGGCGGGTGGTGGAGGCTGCGGGTGTGGTGCTGCCTGCCACGCCGGATGGGGAAAAGCGTTTGGGCTGGTGGGGGGTGGAAATGGCGAAATTCCTGCGTTTTTGCTAAAATATGCCGGAGGGCACGGATCTGCGCCCAGCCATGGAAGGCTATGGACGCTATTTGAAAGGCTCCGAACCGCCCTTGCAAGAGTGGCAGCTTGATCAGGCGCGGGAGGCGTTGCGGTGTTTTCAAAAGAGGATTGAAAACTGGCGCATCGGGGCAGCGGACGCGGAGGGGCAGGTGGAGGTGAGTTTTCGGGTGCGGACGCGGGGCTCTGAGATGCCTTTTTTGCGTGCGGAGATTCAGGATTCGAGGTCACCGGAGAGGAGCTTTGAACCGGTGGAGGCGTGGCTGGAGAAGTCTGAGCAGCGGATGAAGGTGCGGCGGTTGGCGTTGCGGACGGTGGGACACTTACCTGGGCTGGCAGGGGCGATATTTGAGGCAGTAGGAGGTGAGAGTTGAGAGGTGAGAGTTGAGAGGTGAAAGGTGAGAGGTGAAAGTTGAGGGTTGAAGGTTGAGGGTAAAAAAAAGAGGCGCGGCGCGGTGGGTTTTGGTGGCCCAAGCGAGACGCGTTGGGATGGCGGGCTGGAAGCACCGCCCTACCCGGTAGAAAGGTGGCTTTCGCCAGTGGGGGGAAGTTTTTGGCGAGTCGCCTAAAACTGCACGCCCAGTAAGCCAAAAGCATGCGCTCACCAGAAACGAGCTTGGACATCAGGCTTCACGCAGTCTATGAGGCGGATTTCTTGAAGAGACTAAAAAAGATGTGCGGAACCACGCCGCACTGTTCGCAATTGTTTCGCTATTTTTGTCGAAACTTTCCCGAAAAACGGTTAATTCTCCTTCCATGCTCAATTACATTTGGCTGGGGCTTATTCTTATCGCCGTTACGCTCGGCGGCCTGACCGGTTCGCTGGAACAGGTCACCGCCGCCGCTTTCAAAGCTTGCGAAACCGCTGTGATCTCTCTCGCCCTGCCACTCATCGGCCTGATGGCCATCTGGCTGGGAATGATGCGTCTTGCCGAAAAAGCGGGCCTCATTCAAGTCCTCGCCCGCGCTTTGCGGCCCGTGATGATTCGACTTTTTCCCGACGTGCCGCCCGATCATCCGGCCATGGGCGCGATGTTGCTGAACATGGGCGCCAACATGCTCGGCCTCGCCAATGCCGCCACTCCACTGGGTCTCAAGGCCATGTCGCAGCTTGAAAAACTCAATCGCACGCCCGGCACCGCTTCCGATGCGATGTGCACGTTTCTGGCGATCAACACCAGCTCGATCCAACTCGTTCCCACGACCACGGTCGCTTTTCTCGCCGCTGCCGGGGCGACTTCCGCCGGGTGGATCATTGGTCCGGCTTTTCTGGCCACCACCTGTTCCACGATTGTGGGGATCACCGCCGTCAAACTTCTCGCGCGTCTCCCGGTTTATCGTCTCCCGGCCAGCGCCCCGGGTGCGCTTCAGCCAGCGTCTTCGATGAGTCCCGAGGGCGATCTGGAGGAGGAAATCGTCGCTCCCCCACAGCTTGTGGCATGGGCGCCGCCTGTTCTTTTTTGTTATTTCGCCCTGTTTGCCTACCTTGCCTACAACTCCATCGCGGCGGCGAATATCGTTTCCCTTAAAACCGGGCTGCTTGCTGGTGTGCAGGCCATTTCTTTGCTTGCCGTGCCATTTATGCTCTCGTTTTTTCCGCTTTTTGCCAGTTTGAAAAAAATTCCTGTCTATGAGGAATTTGTCGAAGGCGCCAAAGAGGGTTTTCAGATCGCGGTGCGAATCATTCCGTTTTTGGTCGCGATTTTAGCCTCCATCGCCATGGTCCGCGCTGCCTTTGCGGGTGCAGCCAATCTGCCGTGGTTCACCCAGGCCACCACGACCTTTTACAAAGTGCTCGAAGCGGTGGGCTTCCCGGCGGATTTATTGCCCTTGGTTTTGGTGCGCCCGTTGAGCGGTAGTGGAGCCAGCGGGGTGTTTAATGAGATGATCCGCAACCCGGATTTGGGCGGACCCGATGGTTTGCTCGCCCGCACCGCTGGCTGCATCATGGGCAGCACGGAGACCACGTTTTATGTGGTGGCGGTGTATTTCGGATCGATTGCGGTGCGTCGCACCCGCCACGCCATCCCGGCCGGGTTGCTTTCCGACGCCACTGGAGTCATCGCCTCGATTGTCATTTGCCGGATGCTGCTGGGTTAAAGTGCAATCGGTGGGAGCCGATCCAGTCTTGAGCGGGATTTTTTCCCGGTTACCAGATTGCATCGGACCATTTCCTGCCCTTATGCTGTCTTACAACCATGAAACTCTTTTCCCTTTTTCTAGTGATCCTTTGTTCTGCCACCTCTTTGCAAGCCGGGGTGCAACTCGGCATCGATGTGCTCCAAGCCAACGATTTCGATCTGCTCCGAGGCAAACGCGTGGGGCTGGTGACCAATCAGACCGGGGTAAATGCCAACGGCGTTAAAACCCGCAAAATTCTGCACGAAGCCAAAAATGTAAAACTGGTCGCCCTTTTTTCTCCTGAACACGGTCTCGATGGGGTGGCCAAAGCTGGCAAATACGTCGCCTCGACCACGGATGCGCTCACGGGTCTGCCCGCGCATTCGCTTTACGGTCCCACGCGCAAGCCTTCCGCCGCCATGTTGCGCGGCATCGATGTGCTCGTTTTTGACATGCAAGACATTGGGGCGCGAACTTACACTTACGTGAGCACGATGGGTAAATGCATGCAGGCCGCAGGCGAGGCAGGCATCGAATTCGTGGTGCTTGACCGCCCTAATCCACTTGGCGGCAATCGCGTGGAAGGGCCGGGCCTCGACAAATCGTTTATGTCGTTCATCGGACAATTCCCGGTGCCTTATGTGCATGGCCTGACCACCGGCGAGCTGGCTTTGATGTCGAACGAACGCGGCTGGCTCCCGCCCAAATGCAAGCTGCAAGTGGTAAAAATGCGTGGCTGGCAACGCGACATGACGTGGAGCGACACCGGCCTGCGTTGGGTGCAAACCTCGCCCAATATCCCGCGTGGTTCGTCGCCTTTTTATTACGTGCTCACCGGCACGATTGGCGAACTCAATCCCGTCGAACTGGGGATCAACAGTCCCGAGCCTTTCGAGATCATGGCGGCGAAATGGGCCGACGCTGATGCTTTTGCCGCGGCGATGAACCGCGTAAACACCCCTGGCGTGCGTTTTTCGCCAGTGAAAAACTATCGCGGAGCCGACGGCGTGCGGATCGAGATCGATCCCGACAACCAGACCAATCTTAGTGCCACCGGGCTGCATTTGCTTGCTTATCTCAATCGTTCGGCGGGCACGCCCAATCTTTTTGCCCGAAGTAATAAAAACGCCCTCGATCTTTTTTACAAATCCTGCGGCAATCGACGGGTGCGTCAACTCATCGAGGCCGGGGTAAGCCCGGAAAAAATCGCCGCCGAATGGGAACCCGTGGTGGAGAAATTCCGCCGCGAACGTGCCCGGTTTCTGCTTTATTAGCCGCATGAAAATCGCGCTTTACGGGGGCACTTTCGACCCGATTCACCACGGGCATTTACTCCTCGCCCGGGAGGCAAAAGAAGCGTTTTCCCTGGATCGCGTGGTTTTCATTCCCGCCGCTGTCTCGCCGCATAAATTGCACGCCGCGCCGACGTCGGGTGGGGTGCGCTGGCAAATGGTCGAGGCCGCCATCGCGGGCGAACCTGGATTCTCGGCGGACGACCGCGAATTGCAGCGCACCGGTCCTTCCTACACTTACGACACGGTGGCAGAGTGGCGCGCGGAAGAACCCGGGGCGGAATTGTTTTATCTGGTCGGACAGGATAATCTTGCCGCTCTCGACACGTGGTATCGGATCGGAGATTTACAAAAAATCGCGACTTTCCTGGTGCTCGGGCGCGGAGAAGGCGGAAGCGACGCCGGGGGACGGGCGACGCACGCTTTTCCGCAGATCGATCGGCGATTCGATGTCGCGGCCTCGGATATTCGAAACCGGGTTGCCAAAGGTCTTTCCATTCGGTATCTAGTAAGTGAGCGCGTGGCGGAAATCATTCATCAGCAGCGTCTTTATCAACTTCCCATCTTATTGTGACCCCTGTTCCCACCTCCGAAGACCTGGCTCGCGCCTGTGTGCGTTTTGCCTATGATAAAAAAGCCGAGGAAATCGTGGCGCTCGATTTGCGTGGGATTTCGACGTTTACCGATTTTTTTGTCATCTGCACCGGGAACTCCGATCCGCAGTTAAAAGCCATTGCGGGATCCATCCGGGAGGGTTTGCGGGACGAGTTGCAGACCGCTCCGCTGGCGGTGGATGGCTACCCGGTGAGCCAGTGGATGGTGCTGGATTATGCGCAGGTGATCGTGCATATTTTTCACGAGAGCAAACGCGATTTTTACGATTTGGAGACGCTCTGGAACGATGCGCCGAGGCTGGATCTGGCGGATTTGGTGATGGAGGCAAAATGAATTTGCTGGTGGAAACGGAGATTACCTGTCCGTTTTGTTTTGAATCTTCCGTATCGCTTATCGACACCTCGCAAGGCGATCTCGACATGGTGGAGGATTGCACGGTCTGCTGCCGGCCCATGCGTCTCATCGTGCAATGCGAGCCGGGCGAAGTGGCGAGTGTGGAAGTCGAGCCCGGTTAATGCTTCTCGAACCTTATGTTTTCGCAACGTGATGCCTTGATTCGTTTACTCCGCGATGACGATCCTGCGACAATTGATCTCATCAAGGAACAACTCGCCATGGGTGGCACGGCGACGCTGGGCGACCTGCGCGATCTGCGCGAAGTGCTGGCAGCCGATGATGAAAAAGTCTCGGCTCACGTGAGCGACATCATAGCCGGTATCGAACAAGCGCAGACGACAGCGGAATTTGCCGAATTCTGTCGCAACTTCGGTCCCGAGGACACCATCGAGGAGGCGGCTTTTTTGCTGGCGTCCGCGATGCTCCCCGGCTTCGATGCCGCACCTTATCGCCGAAAACTGGATGCGTGGGGGCGCCAATTTACCCTACTTCTGGAAAAAGCCATTTCGGACCGGGAACGCGTGGAGGTGCTGGCCCGTTTTTTTGGCGAACAACTTAATTTTCGGGGTAACACCGCCGATTATTACAACCCGCGTAACAGCCTGCTTTCCTCCGTGATGGATACGCGCATGGGCATCCCGATTACCTTGAGTCTGCTCTACCGCCTGGTGGCGCGGCGCGCGGGCATGCAGCTCGAAGGCGTCAATCTCCCGGGACATTTTATCGCACGTTATCGCGAGGTGTTTTTCGATCCGTTTCATCAGGGAAAAATTCTTTCCCTGGCCGATTGCCGGGAGATTCTGGCGCGGCAGGACGTGGAAATCGAAGCGATCCATTTCGCGGCGCCCTCGGATCGGGACATTCTCGCCCGCATTCTCGCCAATCTGGTTTTTATCTATGAACGCAACGGAGATTTTGAAATGCAAAGCCGGGTGATCGGCTGGATGGCGGCTCTGGATAGCAAACCCGGCACCTCTTTTTCCGCCTGATGCGCGCCGAGGTCATTAATACAGGTTCGGAGTTGTTGCTGGGTCAGGTGGTCAACACGCATCTCGCTTATCTTGGCGAACAACTTTTCACGCTCGGCTTCCGCATCGGTCGGCAACTGGCGATCCCCGATGGCGCGGAAATTCTCCAGGCTTTGGAGGAGTCGTTTGCGCGAAAACCCGACGTTCTCTTTGTCACCGGCGGCCTGGGACCTACCACCGATGACATCACCCGCGATTTGCTGGCAGATTGGTTGGGGGTAAAACTGATTTTGCACCCGGAGAGTTTGCGCCTCATCGAGGAACGTTTTGCGAAGCGCGGATTTGTGATGAACGAACGCATTGCCCGCCAGGCTTACGTGCCCGAGGGTGTGCAGCCGATGTTAAACGACTGGGGCACCGCACCCGGGCTGTATCTTCCCGCTGGAGAAAAATGGCCGGCAACTTTTTTTCTGCCGGGACCCCCGCGTGAATTGCGGCCCATGTTTCGCGAGCGTGTGACACCGTTGCTGCGCGATTTATTTCCCGTTGCAGGGGACGTGCAATGCCAGGTTTATCGCGTCGTGGGACTGGGCGAATCCATGGTCGAGGAACGGGTGGGAGCGCGCTTGCTGGCTTTGCCCGGTCTCGAATTGGGTTATTGCGCCCGCTCCGGCGAAGTCGATCTGCGGGTGGTGGGCGGACTCGATACTATTGCCCTGGCCGGGGCGATTATCGAGGAAGCGCTGGCCGCCAATATCTATGCCAGAAACGAAGGCACCATGGAGCAATCGGTGGTCGAATTGTTGCGCGGCAAAAAGCGAACCCTGGCCACGGCGGAGTCGTGCACGGGTGGTTTTCTGGCCCATCGCATTACCAACGTGCCGGGCGCCTCGGAGATTTTTCCCGCCGGATTTGTCAGCTATGCCAACGCCATCAAGACCTCCGAACTCGGAGTGGACCCTGCACTGCTGGCCGACCACGGCGCGGTGAGCGAAGCGGTGGCCGGGGCCATGGCGGCAGGAGCGCGGGGCCAGACGGGAACGGATTATGCCCTTTCGACCACGGGCATTGCCGGGCCGGGCGGCGGTTCGCCCGGGAAACCGGTGGGGACAGTTTTCATTGGCTTGGCTACGCCGTCTAAGGTTTCGGTGAGCAAACATTTTTTCCCGACAGATCGGGAGACGTTTAAATATTTAGTGAGCCAGACCGCGCTGAACCGTTTGCGCGAGGCGCTGTTGGAAAATGGCTGAGATCGGTGATGAGGCTGGCTAAAGGGCCGGTTTTCAGCTTGGTTTTACAACGCATTCTTCGCAGTTGGCGGGCAGATTTTTAAAGAAGTCGTTCCCTTTGTCATCGACCAGGATGAAGGCCGGAAAATCCACCACTTCGATCTTCCAGACGGCTTCCATGCCGAGTTCGGGATATTCGAGGACTTCGACTTTTTTAATGTTATTCTGCGCGAGAATGGCTGCCGGGCCGCCGATGCTACCGAGGTAAAAGCCGCCGTGTTGCTGGCAGGCATCGGTCACCTGCTGGCTGCGATTGCCTTTGGCGAGCATGATCAAGGAACCGCCGAGACTTTGGAAAAGATCGACGTAACCATCCATGCGACCCGCTGTGGTGGGGCCGAAGGAGCCGGAGGCAAAGCCTGCGGGAGTTTTGGCAGGTCCGGCGTAATAAACGGGGTGCTTTTTAAGATAATCGGGCAGACCGAGACCGGCATCGACGCGTTCCTTGAGCTTCGCATGGGCACTGTCGCGGGCGACGACGATGGTGCCGGTGAGCGAGAGACGGGTGGCGACGGGGTGACGCGATAACTCGGCGCGAATGGCGTCCATGGGCTGTGCGAGGTCGATGTGAACGACGTTGCCCTCGCCTGCCTGACGAAATTTTTCGGGGATGAAACGTCCGGGGTTGTGCTCGAGTTTTTCGATCCAGACGCCGTCGCGATTGATTTTGGCGCGGACATTGCGGTCGGCGGAACAGGAAACACCGAGGCCCACCGGGCACGATGCGCCGTGGCGTGGGAGCCGGATGATGCGCACGTCGAGAGCAAAATATTTTCCGCCGAATTGCGCGCCAATGCCGGTCTCCTGGGCGAGTTTCAAGACGCGTCCTTCGAGGGCGATATCGCGGAAGGCCTGGCCAAGGTCGTTGCCCTCGGTGGGGAGGGTGTCGAGGTATTTGGCGGAGGCGAGTTTGACGGTTTTAAGGCAGGTCTCGGCGCTGGTGCCGCCGATCACGAAAGCCAGATGATAAGGCGGACAGGCGGCGGTGCCCAGCGACCTCATTTTTTCGATGAGAAAAGCTTCGAGCGAAACGGGGTTGAGGAGAGCTTTCGTTTCTTGATAAAGATACGTTTTATTGGCTGAGCCGCCGCCTTTGGCGACAAAGAGGAAGGAATATTCGGAGCCCGCCGCCGCAGAGATATCGATCTGGGCCGGGAGATTGGTGCCGCTATTTTTCTCGTTGAACATGTCGAGGGCCACGGTCTGCGAGTAACGCAGGTTTGCCTCGGTGTAAGTATCGTAAATACCGCGGCTGATCGCCTCGCAATCGTCCCCACCAGTCCAGATGTGCTGACCTTTTTTTGCCACCACGATGGCCGTGCCGGTATCCTGACAAAACGGGAGAATGCCGCGCGCGGAAACCTCGGCGTTGCGGAGGAGGATCAGGGCGACAAAACGGTCGTTCTCGCTCGCCGCGGGGTCGTCGAGAATCGCTGCGACCTGGGCGAGGTGCGCGGGGCGAAGAAAAAACGAGCAATCATGCAAAGCAGCGGCAGCCAGAGAGGTGAGCGTGGAGGGCGCGACCCGGAGGATTTCTTCGTCGCCCCACTTTTCGAGGGAAACGCCATCGCGGGTAAGCAGGACATATTCGGTGGGATCGTGGGAAAGAGGAAAAGGCGGCTGATAACGAAAAACGGGAGCGGGCATGATTTAAAATTGAATGATTCTGGGCGTGGCGACAACCGTGAGTTGATGTTTTTAGGTCAAAAATTGCGGAAGCGCCGTTTTTTTTCGGAAAATTACGTCGAACAAGCTCTCATGGCTTGCAGTTTTACGGAGGAGATGTTCTCTATGATGTCTCCCAGATCATGAAAAATTCTTTTTTGGCATTGATTGCCACTTCGATATCCCTCGGTTTGCAAACGGTTTTGGCTCAAACGCCCCCGGTTGCGGCGCCCAACTTGATTTCCAACGGAGGCTTCGAACGTTTTGCGACCCGCGATAATTTATGGGATGGCGTGGGATCGGATGGCTCGCTCACTGGCAATCGTTTTACCATCCAGGCCCTGGCCGAAAGTGGCACTTTCCGCGAAATGGCGATGCCAATCTCGGTGGTAGCGGGCGATCTCAATACCGATGGTTTGGTGGATATCGTCACTGCCGATCCCATGGGATATGTCCAGGTCTATTTTAACAATGGAACGAAGACCGAACCCAAATACGGCATCGGAGAAATTGTGCCATTATTTTTGTCGGTGGCGGAAGGCAATCTTCGCAGAATTCCGAAGATCAATTTATTCGATTGGAGCCGGCGTGGAGTGCTGGATTTGGTGGTGGGAAATTACACTGGCGAACTTTTTTTTATTCCCAATACCGGCAGTCCAACCGCGCCGGAATTCCGCCAGCCTGGTGATATCGGGAGAGCTGTGGTTCCAACCGTAAAAGAGGGTCCCTTGTGGGCCAATTTGCTCTCTCCCGCCGCATACGATTTCAATCGCGATGGCCGGGTCGATGTCGTGGTGGGAGAAGGCAGTTATTCGGCCAACGCGGTGCATTTGCTTTTGAATCAGGGGTCCAACAATGCCCCCAAATTTGATAAGGAAAACCGCCATTATCTCGCTTATGGCGATGGCCGGGAGCATTTGCATCCTGTCGTGGTGGATTCCAATGGCGACGGTCAGATGGACATCCTTGCTTCCAATCGTGAAGGCAAAGTCGGGGTCTATCTCAACCCTGGCCCCAACTGGAAGCCGGGGCAGGAATTCAAGTATTCCAAGGATCTTCTTTTTGGCGCGGCACCCTCCCTTGGCGGCCTGGTCACGATTGCCGCCGCCGATTTCAATGGCGACAACCTCTTCGATATCCTAGTGGGCCGCCCCAACGGGAAAATCTCGCTCGCAACCAACGTTGGCACTGCCGCTGAACCTAAATTCAATGCTCCCGTGGATCTTAAAGGCGAAGATCGCTGGGGACGCACGGTTCGCAACCCCAACGGCTGGCTTGCCGACATCGGTTATGAGCGCGGCAATGCCTACGCAACGGTTTCCTCAGTATCGGTGGAGGATAACCCAGCCTACATCGCACAGGAAGGCACGCACAGCCTCAGAATCGGCTATGTCCCTTCCCCCAACCGTATCATCAAGTTTACAAACATTTCCACGGGCGGAACCAACGCCCGGCCGAATCTCTGGTCGGGCAACCTCGCATTCGAATCCTTCCGCATGGTTAATAATGCGTTTATCATTAGAAAATCGCTTCCTCAACTCAAAATCGGCAGCACTTATACCCTGCTGGCAAAATCACGCGGGGCAGGAGCCAGCAACGTGATTTATACCCTGGGCTGGAGAGCCTCCAAAGTGTATGCCCCGGAACAACGCGTCAAGGGTGATCGCGGCACTATATCCGTCAATCGCTTTGAAGCCGTGGAAACAGGCGAGGTAACCGGCAGCATCAATGCCGGAGGAACCTGGACCTCCATCAACAAAACCTTCACCGTTCCCAAGCTCAAGGACAAAAATCTCCAGGAGGAAACCAGGGTATCAGCGGTGGTCGATGTGCGGGGAATATTGACGCCGGGCACCGGAGAGGTCTTTTTCGACGATTTCCAGTTGATCGAAAAACAGCAGTAAACTGTCGTTTTCTTAGCTTTTCGGCAGCTCCAGGCGGGCGATCTCTCCCAACACACGTTCGCTGATCGCCTGGTAGGATTCCCTGCCTTTCTGCACCTCTGCCGCAGTGAAGTAAATCGGTTTGCCCACCACCACGGTAATGCGGGCAAGACGCACTTTTTTCGCTCCGCGAGGGAACGCTTCATACGACCCGAAAATGCGCATCGGCACCACTGGAGCAAGAGTTTTGGCCACCACCAGACCGATGCCAGGTTGCGCTGGTTGCAAAGCGCCATCCAACGTCCGGCTGCCCTCGGGAAAAATAATCGTCCGCTCCCCGGCCCGCACCAGTTTAATGATGTTTTTTAGCGCACTCATGTCGGGCCGTTCCTGATCCACCGGGACGACGTTTAACGCAGGAAAAATCGGCCCCAACAACGGCCATTTCAGCAGGGTTTTGCGAGCGAGATAAAAAATGGGGTTTTTACACGTCGTGCCAATGATCGGCGGATCCAGATAGCTTGCATGATTTGCGGCAAAAATCGCGCCGCCTTCCTCGATGATGTTTTCCGGATGCAACACGCGCATTCGAAAAAAAGTCCGCAAAAGCACCTTCGAAAGCATGTAAGAAAATAAATACCAGCCGCGCACAACCCAGCCTTTCTAAAAACGCGAATTTTCCAGCCCTTGCAGCTTGAGCCGACCGATAATCTCGCCCACCACCCCGTCGATGGTTAGATGGGAACTGTCGATCACGTGCGCATCCTCCGCGATCACCAGCGGCGAGGCCCGACGCGACGAATCCACTTTATCCCGCGCCGCAATCTCATCGGTGTGGCCCTGCACCAACCGTCTTTGTCGCCGCACTTCGGGCGAGGCATCGATGTAAAATTTGTAAGGCGTATCGGGAAAGACCGTCGATCCAATGTCGCGCCCTTCCATCACAATGTCGCTCTCCTCTGCAAATTGCCGTTGATACGATAAAAGAAAGTCGCGCACCCCGGCAATGCTGGAAACAGGCGAGACATGCTGATTGATCGAGGTGTCGCGCAGATGAGGCTCGGGATCGACGCCGTTGATATTAATCACCGAGACGCCGTTTTGCAGGCCGATCTCGATATTCGATCTCTCCAGCAGATCGATCACCCCCACGGCGTCGTCGGAGGATATTCCCACGGACAGCACCTGCCAGGTGACGGCACGATACATGGCCCCTGAGTTAACGTAGCCATAGCCCAGGCGCAGCGCCAGATTTTTGGCCACGGTGCTTTTTCCCGAGGCGGCGGGACCGTCGATGGCAATGACGTGGTGACTCATGTTTCGACATCCTCTCCATACCCGAGCACTTTCGCAAAGACAGGGGTGGAGGGTTCGCCACCTTGCAAGACGCGCTCCAGGGTGACCCCGAATTCAGGGTAGGAAGTGGCGACGCAAGCCGTATCTAAAATGCGGGTTTCTCCCTCGGCAAAAAGCCCCGCAATGGCAAACGCCATGGCAATGCGATGGTCGCCGTGGCTTTCCAAGACCGCACCGTGCAAAGGTCGCCCGCCCTGGATAATCATGCCATCTTCCAATTCCTCCACTTCGGCTCCCATCGCTCGCAGATGATTCACCACCACGCTGATGCGGTCGGCTTCCTTTACCCGCAATTCCTTCGCATCGCGAATAATCGTGGTGCCAGAAGCCAGGGCACCCGCGACGGCAAGCACGGGTAATTCATCGATTACATTGGGGATTTCCTTTCCTTCAATGGTGGTTCCGTGGAAATCGCCGCCCCACACTTCGAGCAGACCCATCGGCTCGACATTGGCTCCAGTTTCGATCAGTTCGCGGTGCCGTGTTCCCATCCGGACCAATACTCCGAGAATACCCGTGCGGGTGAGATTCAACCCCACATCTTTGATCATTAAATGCGAGCCAGGTTGCGCCGCGGCAGCCACCAGCCAGAAAGCTGCACTGGAAACATCGCCCGGCACCTGGAAATTCTTCGCCTCCGGGATGACCCCGCCCGCAATGGATACTTTCAACTCCTCCCGCTGGGGAGCAAGTCCGTAATAGGCAAACATCCGTTCCGAATGATCCCGGCTTTGGACCGGCTCGGTCACGGTCGTGGTGCCACGGGCAAACAATCCCGCCAGCAGCAGCGCACTTTTTATTTGGGCACTGGCCACAGGCGATTGATAATCGATCCCAGTCAAAGCCGCTCCCTCGATCTCCAATGGCGCGGTGCCTTTTTCGCCCTGACCGGTGATTTTTGCGCCCATTTGGGAAAGAGGAATTATCACTCGATTCATCGGTCGCGAGGAAAGCGAGGCGTCACCGACCAGACGACTGGAAAACGGTTGTCCAGCGAGATAACCGGTAAGCAGGCGCATCAAGGTGCCGGAATTTCCACAATTGATCTCGTGCGTCGGGGCGGTAAATTTTCCTCCGCACCCATGCACAATGAGAGTGGTGGGTTCGGGGTGCTCGATTTCGACGCCCAACGCCCGCATCGCGTTCACACTGCACAGGCAATCTTCTCCCGGTAAAAATCCTGTAATCACCGAGACGCCATCCGCCAGGGCAGAAAGTAATACCGCCCGATGCGAGATACTTTTATCTCCCGGCACCCTCAATTCGAGATCCAGCAGAGGCGCGCGTCTGACGTTAATTTCCTCCATATCTTGCTTTCCGAACGATTCCATCGCGACCGATCTTGGCGTCGGCCAAAAAATTGCGCAAGCCCGCATCATCCTGCCTTTGTAAAAAATCCCGCGCCTGATCAATTTCCGTCTGCAACAAACCCAACGCCTCGATAATTTCCCGCCGGTTGGCCCCCAAAATCCCCTGCCACATTTCGGGCGGACCACTCGCAATGCGCGTCGTGTCCCGAAATCCCTGCCCCGCCAGCGCCATCGCCCCGGGTTCTGCTCCCACCACGGTATTGACGAGGCACCCTGCCAATAAATGCGGCAAATGACTAATCAAAGACACCCGTCGATCATGCTCTTCGGGACTTAGACGATGCACTTCGCACCCTAGCGCCAGCCAGAAATCTGCGACTTTTTTTTCCAAGGCAACTGGCGTCTGCGAGGACGGGGTGACAATGGAGACAGCGCCGGCAAACAAATCCGCCCGCGCCGCCTGGAGACCGGATTGCTCCGATCCAGCCATGGGATGACTTCCCAAAAAGCGTTCCGGGCCAAATATTGGCTCCAAAGTATCGACCACGATTTTTTTTACGCTGCCCACATCCGTGACCACGGCCTCCGCCCCCAACCAGGGAAGGATTTGACGGGCAATCGATTCCATTACCTCCACGGGTGTGCAAAAAATCACCCAATCCGCTCCCTCGACTGCTTCCTGGAGATGCGTGGTGCAGAGATCGGCGGTTTGCAGGCGGCGGGCTTCGGCGATCACCTCGTTGCGTCTGCCCCAGAGCCGCACCCGTGCGCGATTTTTCAGAGCGAGAGCAAGGGAAGCACCCAGCAAGCCGGGGCCAAGCAGGGCAATTTCAGCGCGTGGCGTCGGGATCTCGGACACAAAATCAGAGGGTTACGGACGGATTTTTTCTGTAAATCGATCCCGCTTGGGAGATCGATTTAGGTAATAGGTCCGGAGTTTACTGGCTGCTTACGGGACGAGGAAGACTTTGCCGGTATAAGGATCTTTGACTTCGGTGCCGGGAGGATATCCGCGCACATCGACGATTCCTGCACCACCGAAGGGGCTTTTCACGAAACCGGGTTTACCGTCCACGGGCGCAGCAGTCGGATAATCCTGCATCACTGGAACAGGGACCGGGGTCGGCATGGGATCGACTTCCACGGAAGGTGTGGAAGGCACATTTTCCTCTTCGGTCGTCTTTACCTTGGGTTTGGGAGTCGGGGTCGGCGTCGGTCTGGGGCTGTTTTCACCAGTTGCGCCATAGCCGTAGCGGTCAGAATTTTCCTCTTCGCTAGTGGTGGTTTCGCAAGCAGTAAACGCCAGACCAAGGCTGGCAATGAGCAAAAGGGGCAGATGTTGGCGCATAAATTTATAAAAGATTGTGCGAAGTAAAATACCTCCCAGCCTAAATAGCAATGCAAAAATAACGATTTTTCCGCCAATTCATTGTTTTTTCTGAATTTCTCGGTTGCCTGACTCCAAGGTCATAATGTTTTTTGAACTTCCAGTTGCATTCTTAAAAAAACCTCCCATACTCAAAGGCTCTCAAAAAAACAGTATGGCAAACACAGCAACACCTCTCGACATCAAGCCTTTTCAGTTGCATGAAGGCGACACCGGCAGTGCAGACGTTCAAATCGCACTCATCACGGCCCGGATCAACTATCTTACCGAGCATCTCAAGGCCCACGTCAAAGATCATCACTCCCGCTATGGTCTCCTTAAATTAGTGGCTCAGCGCCGTAGCTTGCTCGATTATCTCAAGCGCACCGCCGCAGAACGCTACAAGGCGATTCTCGAAAAACTCAATTTGCGCAGGTAACATTCTCCTTAAAATCGTCACCGGGCTTCCCCTCAAAAGGAAGCCCGGTTCGCTTTTGAGAACTCAACAAAACACAACCCCGGCACTCTCGCCGCCTGGTAATTTTATCCGGGCTGGGTCCTAGGTTTTAGCCCCGAAAATCGCTTTCCCATCGCTTTTCGACGTTAAAACCTGTGAGTCAGCATCGGCCAAACCATCAAGCGATAGCGCCACCTACAACTAAATTAAAGACACCTAGATTATGTCCCATTCCGTCATCGCTCCCGTAGGAGCACACCCCATCACCATCGAAACCGGCAAAATCGCCAAACTCGCCGACGGCGCCGTCATCGTCCGCAGCGGCGAAACCATCGTCCTCGTCACCGCCGTCTCCGCCACCAGCATCAAAGAAGGGCAGGATTTCTTCCCGCTCACCGTCGATTATCGCGAAAAAGCCGCCGCAGTCGGCAAATTCCCCGGTGGCTACTTCAAACGTGAAGGGCGCCCCTCCGAAAAAGAAATTCTCACCGCACGCATGACAGATCGTCCCCTGCGTCCGCTCTTCCCGAAAAACTACTTTTACGACACCCAGATCATCACCATCCTCCTCAGCGCCGACGGTGAAGTCGATCCCGACATCCTCAGCATCAACGGCGCCTCCGCCGCCCTCCTCGTCTCCGACATTCCATTCGCCGGCCCCGTTGGCGCAGTCCGCGTCGGACGCATCGGTGGCGAATTCATCGTCAACCCCACCAACTCCGAAATGCTCGAAAGCGACCTCGACCTTGTTTATGTCGGCACGCTCGACGAAGTGATCATGATCGAAGGTGCAGCCAACGAATTACCCGAGGAAGACTTCATCAAAGCCCTCGAGTTTGCCCACATCGAAGCTGCCAAAGTCTGCGAAGCTCAGCTTGAACTCGCCCGTCTCGGCGGCAAAGCCAAACGCGAAGTCAAACTCCTCGAAGTGCAGGATGAACTCCTCGAAATCGCCTATCAAATCGCCGGCGACCGCATCGAAGCCGCCCTTTACACCCCGAGCAAAGTCGCCCGCGGGGTCGCCGTCGGTGCCCTCAAAAACGAAGTCAAAGCCGCCATCCTCGCCAAATATCCCGAGGCCGGTAACTTCGAAATCTCCCAAGCCTTTGATTACTTGCAGAAAAAAGCCTTCCGCCGCTCCATTCTCGACCGCAGACAACGCTGCGACGGACGCGACCTCGTCTCCCTCCGCGCTCTTTCCGCCGAAGTCGGTCTCCTGCCCCGCTCCCATGGCTCCGCCCTTTTCCAACGCGGCGAAACCCAGGCCGTGGCCCTCGCCACCCTCGCCCCCACCGACGAAGCCCAGCTTCTCGACGGCTACACCGGCGGCGAAACCACCAAACGCTTCATCCTGCACTACAATTTTCCGCCCTTCTCCGTCGGCGAAACCGGACGCACCGGCTCCACCAGCCGCCGCGAAATCGGCCACGGCGCCCTCGCCGAACGCTCCGTCCGCCCCGTCATTCCCCCGGTCGCCGATTTCCCTTACGCCATACGCGTCTGCAGCGAAGTGATGGAATCCAACGGCTCCACCTCCATGGCCTCCGTCTGTTCCGGCGTGCTCGCCCTGCTCGACGCTGGTGTCCCGCTCATTCGTCCCGTTGCCGGCATCTCCATCGGCCTCGTTACCGAGTTTGAAGGCACCACCATGAGCCGATACACCACCCTACTCGACATTATGGGCTCCGAAGATCATTTTGGCGACATGGATTTCAAACTCTGCGGCACCGAAGTCGGGGTCACCGGTTTCCAGCTCGACCTCAAACTGCCCGGTCTCCCGCACAGCATCCTTTTCCAGGCCATCCACGAAGCCAAAGCCGCCCGCGGCACCATCCTCGAAGTCATGGACCAAGCCATCAGCGGCCCGCGCAAGGAACTCAGCAAATACGCCCCGCGCATCGAAACCATCAAAATCGATCCCGATAAAATCGGTCTCCTCATCGGGCCTGGTGGTAAAACCATCAAAGGCATCGTCGCTGAGACTGGCGCAGAGATTAACATCGACGACGACGGCACCGTCCACATCTACTCGAACAACGGCGACAGCCTCGCCCGCGCCAAGCAGATCATCAATGGCATGACCAAGGAAATCGAAATCAACGAGCTTTACCAGGGCCGCGTCGTCTCGATCAAAGAATTCGGCGCTTTCGTCGAAGTGATGCCCGGCAAAGATGGTCTCGTCCACATTTCCGAACTGGCCGACTTCCGCGTCAAACGCACCGAAGACGTCGTCAACATCGGCGATGTCATCTGGGTAAAATGCGTCGGCATCGACGACAAAGGGCGCGTCAAACTCAGCCGTCGCGCTGCCATGGCCGACCGCAACGAAACCGCCAGCACCGAAATCGCCCAGCCGTCTGACGTTTAATCTAAAAAAGTAATCCCGATCTAAAACACCAGCCGTTCGCTGCGTTCAGTTCTCATTTCCGCCATCTGGAGATGCGAATCTTAGCAGTGAACGGCTGTTTTTTTGCCCAAGCCGTTTTAGGGTAAATCTAAAATCATGGACAAGATAGCCGTCTTGACTGCCATGTTTTAAATCTTCCGGAACACTTTCGGGAAGAGGTAAGGCAGCCCAATCTGGTGGCTTGTAGCGCCAAAAAAGTCGTGGAAAATGCGGAAGCAAACACCGGACATTTAACAAAAGCAGCATTTAAAAAGAGAAAC
>JBBRFA010000074.1:0-18205 GCA_038225185.1 Chthoniobacterales bacterium | reverse complement strand
AGAGCGCTGGATTGTCATGAGCGAAACGGCGGGGACGAAATGCAATTCGACGACTTTCTCCGCCAGCAGGCGCACGGTCCAGCGGGCGCGGCCATTCGGCGCGGGCGAGCAGGCGAGCGCGGTGAGGCGGGCGTCGAACCCGCCGTCAAAGGTGATCATTGGCGGTTTGGTGCTGGGTTTGCGATCGAGGGCGGCGTCCAGCCCCTCCTCCACGAAGCGCTCTTTGAGGTGCTCGATGGTGCGGGCGGAAATACCCAGGGCGGTGGCCACATCCGCGACTTTCCAGGATTCCTCGGCATGGGGGCCGCTGTCGCACAATAGGAGCGCGCGGGCGTGGACGAACTTCGGGGCGGTGGTTTGGCCGCTGCGGGTGGAGTCGCGCAATTGCTTGCGCTCTTTCTCAGTGAGGGTGATTCGATATCGATTTGCCATGCGCACTTCTCGCGCGAGAAGCAAGCGAATGCAATCCGAACATTTAAATGTTACAGGATACTAGATAGGAAAATGAAGATTAGCCACAGAGATCACAGAGATCACAGAGGAAGATACTTACGCCGAAAGCAGATAACTTTGCTGGGGCGCCTTTGTGGCGGGAGAAGTCCGAAACTTTGGTTTTACTAACTACAGCCCTGGCTGGTGCCGCATTGGGTGCAGCATCCGCAGGCACCGGCCCGGATGACTTTGTCACTTCCGCAATTGGAGCAGGTGATGTCCATGAACATGCTGCCCAGGGCTTCCCTCACCCGGTCGGCGTGCGTGCTGTGGCTGGGAGTGCCTTCGCTGTTCACACTGCGGGTGATGAGGTCGAGGATTTCTTTTTCCCCGGTGCGTGAGAGGTCGCTGACGGGGCGGTTGACGGCTTTTTTCTCCATTTCGGAGATTTCCTTCATCGGCAACTCGGGCTGCGATCTGTTAGGAGCGGTGGCTTCTTTATACCCTTTGATGAATTGGCAGCCGAGCCAGCGGAAAACGTAGTCGGTGATGCTGGTGGCATTGCGGATATCGGGGTTTTTGGTGAAACCACTGGGTTCGTAACGTTGATAGGCAAATTTTTTGACGAGGCTTTCCAATGGCACTCCGTATTGCAGGGAGAGCGAGGTGAGAGTGGCGACGGTATCCATGAGACCGCCAATGGTGCTGCCTTCCTTGGCCATTTGAATGAAGAGTTCTCCGGGCTGACCGTTTTCGTAAAGACCGACCGTGATGTAGCCTTCGTGACCGGCGATCTCAAACTTGTGCGTAAGCGAGACGCGGGTATCGGGCAGACGATGGCGGCTGGGCTGGTCGATCTGGGCGCGGGCGGCGATGAGATCGGCTTCGAGTTCGAGCACGCGGGCTTCGAGTTCGATTTTGGTGCTGATCTCGGCATCGACTTCGGCGGCGCCCCCCATGTCCTTGGTTTTTTTGACGTTGAGCGGGGCACTGCGTTTCGAGCCGTCGCGATAGATGGCGATGGCTTTGAGGCCGAGACGCCAGCCTTCGACATAGGTATCGACGATATCATCGACGGTGGCATTTTCGGGCAGATTGACGGTTTTGGAAATGGCGCCGCTAAGAAAAGGCTGGCAGGCGGCCATCATGCGCAAGTGGGCCATATAATGAAGGCTGCGAGTGCCTTTGTGGGCTTTAAATGCGCAATCAAAAATGGCGGTATGCTCGGGTAGAAGACCGGAGCGAATGGTGCTGCCGTTTTCCATGACGTCCTCGATGGTGTCGTGAATGTCGATGTGACCGATGATGGCGTCGATGGTTTCGGGAGAGTAGCGAAGTTTATGCAAGGCAGGGCGCACGGTTTGATTGACGATTTTCAACATGCCACCGCCGGCGAGAAGTTTGTATTTGACGAGGGCGATGTCGGGTTCGATGCCGGTGGTGTCGCAATCCATCAGGAAACCGATGGTGCCGGTGGGAGCGAGGACGGTGACTTGGGCGTTGCGATAGCCGTGTTTTTTACCGACGGCCTGGGCGCGATCCCAAGTGCGGGCGGCTTCCTGTTTAAGGTAGGCAAAATCGGGTGCATCGGCGATCTCGGCGACAGCAGCCTGGTGGAGTGCGATGACTTCGAGCATGGGTTCGACGTTGTCTTTGGCGACAGTTTTTTCGACGCCGGTGGCGCGGGAATCACGATAGCCGGGGAAGGACCCCATGTGGCGGGAGATTTCGGCGGATTGTTCGTAGGCGTGGCCGGTCATGATGCTGGTGATGGCACCGGCAAGGGCGCGTCCGCCTTCGGAATCGTAACCGAGGCCGTAGCTCATGATGAGGGCGCCGAGATTGGCGAAGCCGAGACCGAGAGTGCGGAAGATGTGGCTGTTTTCGGCGATTTCCTTGGTGGGATAGCTGGCATTATCGACGATGATTTCCTGCGCGGTGATAAAGGTGCGGACGGCGGATTTAAATTGTTCGATGTCGAAAGTGCCGTCGGCTTGTTTGTATTTTAGGAGATTAAGAGAGGCGAGGTTGCAGGCGGTGTTATCGAGGAAGAGGTATTCGGAGCACGGGTTGGTGGAATTTTGCCGGGCTGTGCCTTTGCAGGTGTGCCATTGATGAATGGTGGTGTCGAACTGCATCCCGGGGTCGCCGCAGACATGGGTGCCTTCGGCGATGCTGCGAAGAAGGGCGGTGGCGTCTTTTTTCTCGCAGGGTTTGCCGTCGGTGACACGTTTGGTCCACCATTCGCGGCCTTCGATGGCGGCCTGCATGAAGTCGTCACTCGCGCGGACAGTGAGGTTTTCGTTTTGATACATCACACTGCCGTAGGCGTCGCCGTTGTAGGAGCCGTCGTAGCCTTGTTCGATGAGCGCCCAGGCTTTGCGTTCCTCGGTTTGCTTGGCAGTGATGAATTCTGCGATGTCGGGATGCCAATCCTTAAGGGTGTTCATTTTGGCGGCACGCCGGGTTTTGCCGCCCGATTTAACGGTGGCCGCGACCTGATCGTAAATTTTGAGGAAGGAGAGCGGACCGGAGGGGCGTCCGCCGCCGGAGAGTTTTTCGCGGGTGGAACGGAGGGTGGAGAGATCGGAGCCGGTGCCGGAACCGTATTTGAAAAGCATGGCTTCGCTGGTGGCGAGGCGCATGATGTCTTCCATGGTGTCGCCGACGCTTTGGATGAAGCAGGCAGAACCCTGGGGATATTCGTATTGGGTGGAGGCTCGCTCGGCCTGACCGGTTTCGCGATTGAAAAAATAGTTGCCTGCGCTGCCGCCTTTGCCCACGCCGTATTGATGATGGAGACCAACGTTGAACCAGACAGGGGAATTGAATGCGCCGTATTGGTTAAGGCAAAGCCAGGTGAGTTCGTCGTAATAAATTTGAGCACTTTCGTCATCCGCAAAATAACCGTCGGCGATGCCGCAGTCGGTGATGGTGCGGGTGACGCGATGCACAAGCTGGCGGACAGAATTTTCGCGTCCGCCTTTGTAAGGATCGGTGCCATTGGCGATGTCGCCATAAAAATACTTGGAGACGGCGATTTTCGTGGCGAGAGCGCTCCAGGTTTTGGGGACTTCGACGTTTTCCTGGCGGAAAATAACTTTGCCGCCGTCATCGGTGATTTCGGCAGTGCGATATTCCCATTCGACCTGATCGAAGGGAGAGATCCCTTTTTTGGAGAAGGCGCGGGTGAATTTGAGGCCTTTTTTGCCGGGTTTGGCGGCTTTGGAGGAGGGGCGACGGACTGGGGAGTGCTGGAGTTTGGCGGCATCGACGCCGGGTTTGAGTTGGATCATGATTGAGATGGGTGGATTTAGGAGATGGAACGGTGAACGGGGTGTGAATAAGCGGTGAATAACCACACGATGTGGCAACCGACACATATAAAACCACAATATGTAGTGTGCCGACAATATTTATTTGCTTCGTTGAGTTGGCTTACGATGACAATTCAAATAAGAAAAAACGCGTTAGCCATTGAATTTGGGCGACTTGGAGAAGGAAGGCTGTCTTGTTAAAAAATCGGAATTTTTTTTGAGCGAAACGACAAAAAAATTCATCACATTATAAGTTCGATGGAATTAGGTTTCTGGATTTAAAGAAAAACCCGGTTCGGGGACCGAACCGGGTTGGATTTGGGCGCGTGTGGTGAAGATTCGGTATCAGGGTCGGGCCCGAAGGGCGTCGCGAATTTCGGTGAGGAGAATTTCCTCCTTGGTCGGCTCGGCAGCGACGGGTTTGAGTTCTTCCTTTTTGCGACGGAGTTTGTTGACAGCTTTTACGAGAAGAAAGACGCCGAGCATGATGAAAAAGAAATTTACGAACGTATTCATTAGAGCGCCGTATGAAAGGACAGACCCAAGAGCTTTGGCATCGACCAGGGCAGGGATTGGCAGGCCTGTGCTCATGGCCTCGGCTACGGCGGAAATATTTTTCGGCGAGAGAGGCAGGTAAAGATTACCGAAATCGACCGTGCCGAGTGGGATGGAGACAAGCGGCATGATGATGTCGTCCACGGTGGATTTGACGATGGGCCCGAAGGCGCCGCCGACGATGACGCCGATGGCAAGATCGAAGGCATTGCCTTTGGAGATGAAGTCTTTAAATTCTGAAATAATACTCATGACAATTGGATTGGATTGATGATTTTTTTGGAAACGAAAGGGACGTTTTATAGAGTGAAACGGAAAAAGTCATTCCCTTTTGGAAAATAAAGTTTACGAAAACTTCCTTGTGGCGAAATTAATTCCGTGGAAACGGCGGAAAAAAGTTTTTAAAGAACCAGGATGTCCTAGGCTGCTTCTTTTTCCTGCTTGCGACGGAGAATGGGCGGACGTTTGCCTTCGACGACGGCCCGATTGATCGTGATCTCGGCCAAGTCTTCGCGTCCCGGAACATCGAACATGACGTCGAGCATAATTTTTTCGATCATGGAACGTAAAGCGCGTGCGCCTGTGCCTTTGATGACGGCCTGGGCGGCAAGGGCGCGGAGTCCGTCTTTGGTAAAATTCAAGGCGACTCCCTCCATCGCGAGCAACTTGGAATATTGCTTGACCATGGCATTTTTGGGCTCGGTGAGAATGGTAATGAGCTCTTCCTCGTCGAGGGGATTGAGTGCAGTGACGACAGGAAGACGACCGACGAATTCTGGAATAAGGCCAAAAGCAAGAAGATCCTCGGGTTCGGTCTGACGAAAGGCTTCGGGGATGCTGAGGCTGCCACCGTGTTTGACGACGGCTTGGAATCCCATGCTTTGACTGCCAATACGGCGGCTGACGATTTTTTCGAGTCCGACAAACGCTCCCCCGCAGATAAAAAGGATTTTATCGGTGTTGACCTGAATGTATTCCTGCTGGGGATGTTTGCGTCCGCCTTGCGGTGGGACGTTGCAGGTGCTGCCTTCGAGGATTTTTAAAAGGGCTTGTTGCACACCTTCCCCGGAGACGTCGCGAGTGATGCTGACGTTGCCGGTGGAACGACCGATTTTATCGATTTCGTCGATGTAAACGATGCCAATTTCGGCCCGGCGCACATCGTAATCGGCTGCTTGCAGGAGGCGCAAAACGATGTTCTCCACGTCTTCGCCCACGTAGCCGGCCTCGGTCAAAGTAGTGGCATCGGCGATGCAAAACGGAACATCGAGAATGCGGGCCAGCGTCTTGGCCAGGAGAGTTTTTCCGCAGCCAGTGGGACCTAGCAAAAGGATATTACTTTTATCGAGTTCCACGTCGGAGAACGTGTTGACATGTTTTCCAGAAACGTTGGGGGTGGGTGTGTCTAGAATGCGTTTGTAATGATTGTGCACCGCCACCGCAAGGGTTCGCTTGGCAAGGTCCTGACCGATGACATATTGATCCAATAAAAGCTTGATTTCAGCAGGCTTGGGGATTCGCATGTCGCGGGCGGCACGTTTGCGCCCGTCCTCGCTTAACTCCTTGTCGAGGATGCTTTTACAAACGTTGATGCAACTGTCGCAAATATAAACTCCCGGCCCGGCGATGAGTTTTTTTACTTCGGAATGACTCTTTCCACAGAAAGAGCACATGGTGAGATTGGAGGCTCTGGCCATAGATGATGCGTCAGCGACTTTGCGAGTTCAGGGAGCGATGCGAGACACTTAGGCAGGCTGCGCCGGAGGATCGATGGCCACGGATGACGCGTCACCCAATTCCAGCTTGTTGACAGCGGTAGCTCCCGCAGGCACTTCTTTCTGAGATTTAACGACTTCATCGACCAAGCCGTAAGCGGCAGCTTCGTCGGCAGTCATGTAATTATCGCGGTCGGAATCGAGATTCACCTGTTCGGGGGTTTTTCCGGTGTGAAAAGCAAGGATGCGGATGAGGCGTTTTTTTAATTTATACATGTATTCAACCGTGCGCTCGACGTCGCTGGCCGTGCCTTGGGCACCGCCGGAGACCTGATGAATCATGATGTCGGAGTTTGGGAGGGCGTAGCGTTTGCCTTTGGCGCCGGCGGCGAGAAGCACGGCACCCATGCTGGCAGCCATGCCGAGGCAGTAGGTGGATACGTCGCACGTCAGAAATTGCATCGTGTCGTAAATGGCCAGACCTGCGGTGACGGAGCCGCCGGGAGAGTTGATGTAAAGATTGATGTCTTTTTTGGGATCTTCCATTTGGAGGAAGAGGAGCTGGGCGATGATGAGATTTGCGACATGATCATCGACGGCGGTGCCGAGAAAGATGATGCGATCTTTAAGCAGCCGGGAATAAATGTCGTAGCTGCGTTCGCCACGACCGGTTTGCTCGACGACCATGGGCACGAGGAGGGAGCTTTCCGGTGAGGCAGCGGCGTATTGTGTGGTGGAAGATGCGAATGGCGAGATGTAGTTCATAATTTATTGGGTATCGGAGACGGTTGGAGGCACGACTTCCTGCACGGTAGCGTTGGCGACGAGAAAATCAATCACCTTACCCATGAGGATATCTTCTTGGAGGCCACCGAAGCCGCCGCGTTTGGTGAGTTCTTTCTCCATTTTTTGAGGTGAAATACGGTAGCGGGTGGCCATTTGTTCGACGCGGGTATCTACTTCGTTGCGATTGATGCGGATTTCTTCTTTTTCGGCAATGCGGGTGAGAATAAAGCTGCCTTTGAGGCGATTACGAGCGGCGGTGCCCGCCTGGACGATGATTTCTTTTTCGTTATTTTTTAATTCGTCGTCGCTGATGCCTCGTTCCTGATTTTGGCGAACGATATCGGCCATGATGCGGCGGGTCTCGTTTTGCACCATGTCTTGTGGGAGTTCGCATTCGACTTTGGCGAGGAGATTGTCGAGGACTTGATCGCGTTTGAGGCGGTCGGCTTCCTTGGTGCGTTGATCGGTGATTTCCTCCTTAAGAAGTTCGACGACTTTTTCGTAATTGAGATCAGGAACAAGTTTGGCGGCAAATTCGTCGTTTAATTCGGGTAATTTTTGAGTTTTGATCCCTTGAACGGTGACGGAAAAGTCTATTTTGAGGTTGGCGACTTCCGCGACGGGGAAATTTGCGGGCACTTCGATGGCAAAAGTGCGGGTGTCGCCGACGACTGCGCCGAGGAGATGATCGCAGAAGCCTTTAAAGAAGGATTCGGGTCCGATTTTAATCCAGAATCCAGTGTTGCCGGAGAGGGCGCGTCCAGCTTTGGGAGCAACTTCGGAGACGGGTTTACCATCAATCGTGCCAGTATAATCAATGACGCCGAAGTCGCCGTTTTCGATGCCGCGCCCTTCGATATCGACGTATTCAGCGTGTTGTTCGCGCAGATTATCCAGGGCGCGTTCCAGGTCGCCGGGCTGGATGTCGGTGGGCGGAACTTGCACCGGGATATTTTTGTATTCGGGCAGGTCAAATTCGGGCTGGGTGATGACCGTGGCACTGAAAGAGAGGGTTTTTTCATCGTTCAACTCGACATCGTCCACGTTGGAGACTGAGAGAACCTTTAGATTTTCTTTTTTAATAGCTTCGCGGAAGCCTTCATCGACGAGTTGCTTGGTGACTTCTTCTTTGATTTCGCGATGATATTTTTTTTCGACGACTGCTTGCGGCGCTTTCCCGGGGCGATAACCGGGGATACGGGCAAGGTTTTTATAGCGGGCGGCCACTTTGGACCACGTGGCGATCACGTGATCGGAAGGGACCTCCACTTTTAAGGAGGCCAGGCAATTTGGCAGGGATTCGACTTCGACGTTCATAAAATGGTTGTAATAGAGAAAGGATGGCAAACTTAGGCTGTGGGTTTGCGATTGGCAATCGAAAGAAAAGCGGATTGCTGAAGAAGCGGTAAAACTACGGGCTTTTTTTCTGCGTGGGACCGGGTAAGATCGTGGAATGATCAAGCTGGGTTTTATAGGCTGTGGAAAAATGGCGGGTGCTATTTTACAAGGTGTGGCCAAATCGGGACGTTTCTCTGGGGAACAACTTTATTTGAGCGATAAAGACACGGAACGCGTGACCGAATTGGCAGCAGCCTGCGGAGCGCGTGCTTTGGCGACTAATCTGGCGGTGGCGGAAGCGGCGGATGTAATTTTACTCTGCGTAAAACCCTCCGATGTCGCTTCCGTTTTGGGCGAAATGCAAACCGTCTTGCGCGGCAAACTCATTATCTCCATCGCGGCCGGACTGCCGATTTCCTCCTTACGCGAATTTTCGGGGAATACCGCCCCCATCGTGCGCGTGATGCCCAATACCCCGGCACTTGTCCATCGGGGAGCCTCTGCTTACTCGCCCGGCGACGGGGTCACAGAGGAGCAGGAAGAAATCGTAGAGAATATTTTTGGTTCAGTGGGTCAGGTTTTTCGAGTAGCCGAGACCTTGCTGGATGCGGTGACTGGCGTCAGCGGCAGTGGTCCCGCTTATATTTACACTGTGATCGAAGCCATCGCTGACGGAGGAGTTTTAATGGGTTTACCTCGCGAACTTGCCTTGCAACTCGCCACTCAGACTGTGATCGGCGCAGGCGAAATGGCCTTGCAGACCCAGATGCATCCCGCTGCATTGCGCGATATGGTCACCAGCCCAGGTGGAACCACGATTGCCGCCGTCGAAGCACTCGAAGCCGGTGGCCTGCGTGCCAGCCTCATCGCAGCAGTTCGCGCTGCCACCGAAAAATCCATCTCCATGCGATCCACGGCAAAATGACCGTCCTGCGGCTACTTCTTCTCGGAGCCATCGGCACAAGTCTGGCTCTGGCCGAAGAAAATAAAGTCACTTACGAGCCGCTTAGCGAAGAAGCCAAAGCCGTCTCACTCCTGGCCATGGCAGCTTACGAAAAAGGCGACCTGGCCGAAGCGCGTCTGCAATTTGAAAAAATGCGCGCCGTCAGCTCGGGTCATCCCATGGCCATGATCAATCTCGGCACCATCGAATTTCGCACCGGACGCTTCGAACAAAGCGCTGCCTGGCTCGAAAAAGCCGTCCAAGCCGATCCCAAATCGGCGGATGCCTGGATGCTGCTCGGCATGGTGCGGGTGCATCAGGATTTGCCCGATCTCGCCCTCGCCGCACTCGCCCAAGCCCAGGTGCTCGCTCCGAAAAATCCCAAAATTCACAACTACCTCGGAGTCGCCATAGGCCGCAAACGCTGGTTCGACGGCGCAGAATCCGAACTCCAGCTCGCCATTTCCCTCGATCCGGAATATGGCGACGCGCATTTCAATCTCGCCCTTATTTTACTTCAACGTGATCCACCCAATTTAGCCCTGGCACGTCGTCATTACCAGATTGCAATCAAGCTGGGAGCCGTCCCCGATCCTTCAATGGAAAAAAAACTTGCCCCTTAACTCATTTTCTTCTGGTCCGAGGCTTGCTTTGCGCGAGGGCTTCTGTTTAGCTTGAAAGATGCGTTTCCCATTGCTTTGTATCCTCCCTGTTTTTGTCGTTTTTTCCATTTCACAGCTCTCCGCTCAAGTGGCTACCGGCGGTGATCAGGAACTCCGCCGCGAGATTGCCTCCCTCCGCGAAGCAGTCATCCAGCAAACTCGCCAGATCGACGCCCTTACCACGGAGGTCGAACGTCTCGGCGTGGCTCTGGGCCAGCGTCGCCCTGCCGCCGCACTCCCGGCTCCGGCCACTTTGCCTCCCACCGCTGCTCCCGGCACTCCTGTCATCCCTGACACTCCTCCACCAGCCGCGTCCACTCCAGAACCAACTCCCACCGGTCCCCAGCATACCGTCGAAAAAGGTGAAAACCTCACTCTCATCGCCAAAAAATACGGAACCACCGCCGACACCATCCAAAAACTCAATAAAATCACCGACGTCCGTAAACTTCAAGTCGGCCAGGTCCTTTCCATCCCCGTGGAATCTCCCATCCCAGCCACCCCCGCAGCTTCCCCCACCAAAACCCCATGAGCACCACATCTTCCACCTGGCATTTACTAAAACATGATGACGGCGCCGTTTTCGGCCCGGTCAGCTTTACCCAAATCAAAGAATGGGCCGAGGCCGCGCAAATTTCTCCGCTCGATAAAGTCTCCACCGATGAACTCACCTGGATGAAAGCGCCCATGATCCCCGAGTTGGAAATGGATTGGTTGCTCCAGATGAGCGACGACCATTTTTACGGCCCCACCACGCTCAGTTCCATCCAGGAATTTATTAAAGAAGGCGAAATCGACCACGAAACACTCGTCATCAATTGCAAAGACGCCACCCAAACCAAAGTCGGCAGTCTTCCCTTTCAGCAAAAAGAGGAAAACACCCTCGAAGCCACCGTCGATGGTGTCATCACCGGCACCATCACCATGGAAACGGGTGTGTTTGACGAAGTTGACAAAATCGTCGCACGCATCGACGCCCTCGAACAAAGCCAGGAGGCTCTCAAAAATCGTGTCGCCGATTTGGAAGACGCCTTGGATCTTCCAAACAGTTAGTTTCCCGGAGGCAACCGCCGCCCGCCCTCTTTCGGATCCGTTTTCTTCGATAAAGGCGAGGCAATCTCTGGCACACGACGGATGCCTTTTTCTCCTTTTTGTCGCAGCTCCACAATCCCTGCGGCAATCCCTGCGGCAATCGCATCCCGGGCCAGTGGACTCGACAGATAACGCGCCTCTGTGCGATTGGTCAGAAAGCCCGCCTCCACCAGGATCGAGGGAATCTCCGGGTTGCGCGTCAGACGCAAACGACGCCGGTTGACCCCCACATTGGCCAGCCCCGTTTTTTTTGCCACCTTGTTTTGCACCCGCACCGCAAGTGCCGTGGCTTCGGGCTTCCAAAAAAACGTCTCCAACCCGCGGGCACCAGATCCGCTCACCGCATTGAAATGGATCGACACAAGCACCGCGTCTTTTCGAGCAAACCGATTCGCAAAACGCACCCGATCGTCCAGATCGATAAAAACATCGCTCGTCCGCACCATCACTGTCTTGATTTTCTCCTTTCGCAAGCGCGTTTCCAGGCGACGTGCCGTGTCCAGGGTTAATTCTTTTTCCACCAAACCATTCGCCCGCGCTCCACTATCCCGTCCGCCATGCCCGGCATCGATCACCACCAGCGCAGGGCTGGCCGCTTTCAACACCGTCACCGTCAAAATAAATAAAAACAGGCAAATCCGTAGCATCCGCGTTCCTTAAAAGCGATCTCCCCCGCCGACAAGCAAATTCTTCCACTTGCGCACCACGCATAAATCCTATTGCCTTAGACCCCACACCCGATCCATGGATTTTCTCGATACACTAAACTCCGGTCTCCTCTGCGGCGATGGCGCCATGGGCACCGAAATTCTCGCCCGCACCGGCTCACTCGAAGTCTGCCTCGAGGAATTCGTCGTTTCCCACCCCGATCTCATCACCTCCATCCACACCGATTACCTAGCGGCCGGGGCACGCGTTATCGAAACCAACTCCTTCGGCTCCAACGCCGTCCGTCTCGCCCGCTTTGGACAGGAAAAGCGCGTCAACGAATTCAACTGGACCGCCGCCCAGCTTGCCCGCGCCGCCGCCAAAGGCAAAAACGCCTGGGTCGCAGGCTCAGTCGGCCCCCTCGGCATCACCGCCGAGGCCGCCTCCGAACAAGGCATCGATCGACGGGCCGTTTTCCAGGAACAAATCGGCGCCCTTCTCGACGGCGGATCACAAATCATCCAGCTCGAAACCTTTCGCGATCTCGACGAAATCCTCATCGCCCTCGACGTCAAACACTCGCTCCATCATTGCCCCATCATTTGTTCCCTCGTTTCCGGGGAAAATGGACGCCTCGCCTCGGGCCAGACCATCGTCGAAGCCTTCCGCATTCTCACCGACGCCGGAGCCGATGTCGTCGGCCTCAACTGCCTCACCGGACCCCATGCCATGCTGCGTGTCCTCGAAAAAATCCCCCTCGATTTCACTCTCAGCACTTATCCCAATGCGGGACATCCTCTCTATCGCGATGGACATTATCTTTACGGACTTTCGCCCGACTATTTTGCCACCGCAGGCCGCGAATTTGCCGCCCAGGGAGCACGCCTCATCGGGGGCTGCTGCGGCATCGGCCCGGCCCACATCGCCGCCCTCTCCGAAGCTTTGCTGGAAACCCAACCCGCCCTCACCAAAACCGTCGTCGCCTTTCCCTTCGAGCCCCTGCCTCCCGCCCGCAAGTTGCCTTCCGAGGAGGTCAGTCTCCTGGATCTGATCGCCAGTGGCAAAAAAGTCATCGTCACCGAACTCGACCCTCCGAAAACACTCGATCTCGAAAAATTTTTCACCGGTGCCAAAGCTCTTACCGAAGCTGGAAGCGATCTGATCACCCTGGCCGATAACTCCCTCGCCATCCTTCGCGTCTCCAATGTCTGCATCGGAGCCATGCTCAAGGAACGGCACGGCATCACTCCCCTGCTCCATATTAGCTGTCGGGATCGCAATCTGCTCGGCCTGCAAAGCGAATTGCTAGGCATCGCCGCACTTGGCATCCGCCATGTTCTCCCGCTTACCGGCGACCCGGCAAAAGTGGGAGATCATCCCGGTGCCAGCAGTGTCTATGATGTTAACTCCGTCGAACTCATCCGCATTATCAGCCGGCTCAACGAAGGCTATAACCATGCCGGAAAAAGCATTCGCGCACAAACCAATTTCGTCCAGGGTTGCACCTTCAATCCCAACGCCAAAAATCTCGATGCCCAGGTGGCGCGGCTCGAACGCAAAATCGCCGCGGGCGCCTCCTATGTCATGACGCAACCCGTCTTCGACACCGCTCTCGTCCGCGAAATGCATCGTCGCATCGGTCATCTTGGCGTGCCGATCCTCACCGGGGTCTGGCCTCTCTTAAATGGCCGGCAAACCGAATTTCTCCATAACGAAGTGCCCGGCATCGTGATTCCCGACGCCATCCGCGAACGGATGCGCGGCCTGGAAGGCGTCGAAGGTAGAAAAGCAGGTATCAACATTGGGGAAGACATCGCCAAAGCCGCTCTCGATCTCTTCCCCGGCGTCTATCTCATCACCCCATTTCTAGCTTACGATACCACGGTGGAACTGGCGGCCACCATTCGCGCCCAGTGAGCGCGGCCGCGCATTCCCCCACCAGAAGAGGCCGCCGGTCTTTCGTTCTCTAACTCCAGATGAGACAACGCGCCCTCGTCCTCCATTACACCGGACTCATCCTTCTGGCGATCCTCCTCGCGTGGGCCATTTGGAGGTTCCCCATCCTCACCTGGGTCGAGGCGGCCCAACGCTGGATGGAAGAGCTGGGACCGGCCGCGATCCTTCTCTATCCATTGCTCTACGCCGGATGCAACGTTCTGCTGCTGCCAGCCGGGGTGCTAAACATAGGTGCCGGCTTTTTCTTCGGTCTCTGGGGAGGCACGGCACTCATTCTCCTGGGAAATATGCTGGGGGCCGCCATCGCCATTCTTTTCTCCCGTTCCCTGGCTAGAAAATGGTTCGAACGCAGACTTCTCACCAACGTGCGCTGGCAGGCCATGGACGAAATCATCGCCCGGCGTGGCGGTAAAATCATTTTCCTAACACAATTGCATCCTTTGTTTCCCACCAGCTTGCTAAATTATTTTTACGGCATTACCCGGCTCCCCTTTTGGAAATGCCTCGGCTGGATCGCCCTCGGCCAGTTCCCCGGCATTTTCCTATACGCCTACCTGGGATCGCTCGGCGAGTTGGGGATGAAATTCGTCGCGGGCGACACTCTCCCGCGCACCCCCTCCCTGGCTCTTTGGATCGGTGGCTTGCTTCTTACCGCTGGCACCACCCTGGCTCTCGCCCGCTATGCCATCGGGGTGCTGCGGGAAATCGACGAACGCTCCCTGGCGCTTTCCCTTTCCAAATGAAAAAAAATTTACCCAGCTTCGTGGCGGCTCTTTTCCTGGTCTTTCTAGCCATGGTTGTTTACGGGCATTCAGTAGGGGAATCGCTGAACCGCGATGAACATCAATTTCTCGCCCCCGCCCTCTTGCTGGCTCGTGAGGGATTGCTACCCTACCGCGATGTCGCGCTGTTTCATCAGCCCTACACCATTCTCCTCCAGGCTGCGTTGGCTGGGCCAGGCGATTCCCCTTTGTTAGTCGCGCGCCTTATCTCCGCCACAGCATCGTTTTTAACCGCCCTGCTCATCTTTGGCATCGCTGTCCACGCGGCAAAAAATCAACCCCCGTGGATTCGTCTGGCCGGGGCGGTGGCATTGGTGACGCTATGGTTTGGCAGCGAACTTTTCACCGATTCCTCGGGCAGAATCTGGAATCACGATCTGCCCACCCTTTTCGCATTGCTAGGGTTTTCCATAGTGTTGATCGTCGAGAATCCGCGCCCCTGGCACTGGTTGCTGGCCGGACTTTTTGCCGGGCTGGCCGTGGGCGGCCGCCTTACCATGGCGCCTTTTGCAGCGTTGTTACCTTTGAGCGCACTGCTTTGCCTGCGCTGGCCGTTTCGACGGCGGCTCACCCTCGGTTTGTTAGGTGGCCTGGGGGTGTTTTTAGCTTTCCTCCCCAGTCTCTGGTTTTATCTGCAAAGCCCGGCGGGCTATCTTTTCGGTAATTTCGAATTTCCGCGTCTGCCCCTGCTCGCGGAAGATAACGAACGCATCTTGAAAACGACCAGTCCCTGGCGGAAACTGCGTTTTTTCTTCAAGGAAGTCTTCCGGGACAACCTCCCGCTGGCTCTCGCATTGATCGGGGTGTTAGTTTTTCATTTTCGCGCCGTGCGTTTTGACAAAAAAACCGCGCTGACCTGGATTTTTCTCGCCCTGGCATTGCTGGCAGGAGCTTTTGCTCCCACGCGCTACGAAATGCAACATTTCTACATCGTTGCCCCATTGGCCGCCTTGCTGGCGGCCTGGCATTTGCGCAAATGTCCGCGCTGGTTGCCGCTGGTTTTGCTGGCCGCAAGCCTGCTCAATCTTTTCTGGGCACGCGACGTTTTAAAAACCGCCGGGCAACTTTTTCGGCCCGACGAATGGGATATCAGCCGCCTGCACAAGGACGCGCTGGATTTGCGCAGACATGTTACCACCGGAAAAATTCTCACCCTCGCTCCCATTACCCCGATGGAGGCCGGACTTTCCGTTTATCCACAACTGGCCACTGGCCGTTTTGGCTGGCGCTTTGGCTATCTGGTGGCACCGGACCGACGGCAAAAACTGGGTTTACTCGCCGAGACGGAACTCAAAACCGTGCTGGATGCCGATCCGCCAGCCGGCATTCTCACCGGCGTGGAGGACGAAAAACTGGAAAAAGCTTTTCTGCGTTACGCCCAACGTCGCAATTATCGCCCCGTGGCAATCTCCGACGACGCCACTCTCTGGGTGCGCCAGCCTCCCGCACCAGCTCCCTAAAATTTAACCCCTGAAAAAAATCCTGTATCGAAGACTTCCGATACGACGTAATGGTTCAGGCCAATGGGAAATAAAATTCCCGCTCATCACTCCTACCATCAACCTTATTGATTCATCCATGACCACAGCCACATTCACTGCTCCCGTTGTCCCTCAAATCGAAGGCTTCCCCACATTTAGCCTTTCGCGTCTGCTAAAAACTGTTTTCCATCCCAAAGGTGGCGAAAATATTGCCGTTCTCATCGACCTCGAAGATCCGCACGACGTAAAAGATTTCGCGTTCCTCCAAAATCCGGATCTCTCCATTCAGCGCAACGCCCACGATGTGTTTTATCAGGGTCTCCTCAATGGCGAAGGCGCCACTCTGGAAGTGGGCAAGGTCGATTTCTACGCTTACGAAATCACCGGCGGAAGTAATCTCGATCTACCCGATCTCGCAGTCGCCCCCGATGGCACCGAGCTCAGCCTGGAAAAAGATGTCTATCCAAATTATCAGATCATCCTTTGCATTTCCACCTATTCGGCCACCGCTCCCCTTACCGCTTTTGCCAAGCAATACGGCTTCCGGGGTGCTACTTTGCACGGGGTAAATAACATCATCCTCGGCTCCGGGTTGTCCGTCAATTATGACGAAGTTAGTCGCGACGCCGAGAAACTCCGGCTCGGCATGACCCGTGCCGATTGGGTCGAAATCGATTATACTCTCGACGACCAAAAATACACTCTCCACCTTCAGCTTGACGGGCAGGAAGCCCAGAAAAGCCACGGCCTCTGTCGCGACGAACCCGATATTGCCAATCTCCCGGCAGGCGAAATTTATTATGTTCCCACCGGTGCGGAAGGTCAGTTCCCATCGAAATACGAGGACGGCACGCTGGCAATCATGCATGTGACCGGTGGACGCATTGTGCGGGCCGATTTTGTTCGCGGCAATCCCGCCACCGTGCAGGAACATAACGAAAAACTCACTTACGATCCAGTAACTGGCGAACTTGGCGAACTCGGCTTCGGCACCCAGGTATTGCCGGTCTCTGGACGTGATATTCAGGATGAAAAAGTCCTCGGCACTTTGCACGTGGCCACAGGCCGGAGCGATCATCTCGGTGGCAATCTCCTCCCGAGCATGTTTAAAACCCGGAAAAATGCCACGCACGACGACATTCTTTTTGCCCCGCATAAAACGCCCGAAATCAACGTGCCCGAAGTCCGTCTGCATCGGAACGGTCGCTCCGAAATCGTGATCCAGAATTATCAGCCCGCCGCTTATCTGCTCGACTTGCTGGCCAGCTAACTTTGTCTGGCGACAAACGCCATACTCCATATCTAAAAAGCCGGGACCTGATACATCCCGGCTTTTTTTGTAGCAAAATCTGGTCAATCCCCTTCCCTTCTGGCACTTTCTTCCCTCACAATGCATTCTCTCGGCCAACTGCTACTCACCGGCATACCCGGTCCCACCCTCGACTCCGACACTGCGGCGGTTTTTCGCCGGATTCAACCCGGCGGCTACATTCTTTTCGGACGCAACATCCAGTCGCCCAGTCAGTTACGCCGATTGATCGACGACCTGCGCGATCTCTCCGAAGTCGAACCCATCATCACCATCGACCAGGAAGGTGGCCGCGTCTCCCGCCTGCGCCTGCTCGGAGCCGAACCACCCAACGCCGTGCAACTCCGGGATCGCAACGACCTGGAGTTGATCGCCCGGCATGGACGTATCACCGGCGATTTATTACGACTTTTCGGTTTCAATCTCGATCTCTGCCCGGTGCTCGATCTTTCGTTCGATGACGAAGCGGATAACTCCTTGCGGGGGCGCTGTTACGGTCGTTCGGTCGAGGAGGTCATCACCAAAGCGGGTGCTTTCAACGACGCACTGCGGGCAACCGGGGTGGCGAGTTGTGGCAAACATTTTCCCGGTTACGCCGCCGCTGCGGTGGATGCGCATCACGAATTACCGGTGATCCTGCGTTCCCGCGCGGAACTGGATGAAACCGAGCTGGCTATTTTTCGTCATTTTGCACCCAGCGTGGATGCCATGATGATTTGTCACGCCTGGTATCCGGCCATCGACCCCGAGCGCATTGTGGCTTCGTTAAGCGAACGCACCATCCAGGGAATCCTGCGCGGGGAGCATGCTTTTAAAGGACTCATTATGACTGACGACCTCGATATGGGCGCGATTTTGAATGAATACGGCCTGGCCGACACCATTCGGCTCGCCCTCACGGCAGGCAACGATATGGCAATGATTTGTCATCGCCTCGAAACCGTGGCCGAGGCGCACACGATTCTGGGAACGCTGGATCAAACGGTGCTGGATCGGGCGTTGGAAAATGTGGCGCGCGCCAAAAACCGGCTTGTCCCGCCCACGGATTTTAGTCTCGAAGCGCATGGAAAATTGGATGCCGAGGTGCGTCAACTCCGCAGCGACGTGCTCGGCGAGGCGGAAGCCGATACCCGCAGCCCCGAGGACGGCAAACGCTCCCCGGTCGAAGTGTATTAAAATATTAGACTGT
>JBBRFA010000073.1:0-18398 GCA_038225185.1 Chthoniobacterales bacterium | reverse complement strand
GGAGGCATTTGCCAAGCAGTGGTTCAGAGCCAAGCGCAGTGTAGAAAAGCTCCAAGGCGTGGTAAATCCTGTGGCCAAGAAATGGCAGGCAGACCCTGAGGAAGACCAAGTGGACTACAAATCCAAGGCGCGGGATTTTGTGAAGCTGTATTCCTTCCTCTCTTACCTCGTCCCGCTGCGGGATCCTGGACTGGAGAAGCTTTATGTTTTCCTGCGCTTCCTGCTGCCGCTCCTGCTTGGCAAGAATGGCGAAAACCCGTTGGAAGTGCTGGGCATGGTGGACATGGAAAAGCTGGCCGTGCGCAAGAAGGACAAGCAGGACATCGGTCTGGAACGCGGAGTCGTGCGGGAAGATCCCCTCAACTACGGCGGCGGTGCGACCTTGACGGATGAGGAGCGGGAAGCGCTCTCGAAGATCATCGAAGATCTCAACACGCGGTTTAACACCTCGTTTACCGAAGACGAGGCGATGGTGGTCAATCAGGTCGAAAAGCGGATCAGCAAGGATGAGGGGCTCCAACAGCAGCTCAAGAATAGTTCACCGCACGGCGTCGAAGCGACCTACCGCCAAATGGCGAAAGAAGCCTTTGAAGACATGGCGGAGAGTAATTACAGGTTCTACCAAAAGGTCAGCAATATCGAGGAAGTCGCGCAGGAGTTGATTTCCCGGATGCTTGAGCGTTTTCTTGAAGGCCGCAAGAAGGCACCCCCGAAGAAAGGAAATGAGCCAAGTGCGTCGATAGGTTCTGCTCTTTGATGAAACGCAGGCTTCGCCATCATCGGTTTATGCCAATGCGATTCCTCGCCCTCTGTCTCGCTCTCGTAGCCCCATTATTCGCCGCACCGAAGTCGCCCGAGGCAATCGCTAAGGAAATCCTCGCGCCGTTACTAGACCCGGTGAAGGTCGTAACGCTCAAGGGTGATAGACCAGCAAACCAGCGCCTTTACAAGGTGCTTTACTGGCTTAAAACGGCTCGCCACGCCGGGGGGGACGTATCGGCGGTAATCGACATGGCCCAAAAGGAAGTGGATTATGCAGGAACACGCGGTGGGATAGCTGACAAGGCGGCAATCGCATGGAGTCGAAAGAAGCTTGAGGACTTCGGATGCTTCACGCCCGATGACCCCCCAAACCTGTCCCTTTATTTTAAACCTGTCCCTTTATTTTGTTATGTCCCTTTATTTTGTTAACAAGATGTAGGGGGCACTTGAGTCAATCAGCTACCCAGATTATTTATGCTACGGGGTGGATGGCAATCCTGCCCGGAATTTTTTGGAGGTTACAGAATGATTAAAACAGTTTACGCTTGGATAATTATGAAAAATATCGCGTTTCGTTTATTCGTTTGTCTAAGTCTTGCCTGCATCAGCCTGCCTTTGGTTCATGCTGTCACCCCGGAGGAAGCGGCCGCGAAGGAAGGCCAATACGTGACGGTGACGGGGGTGGTGAGCGGCGCGAATAAATCGAAATCGGGAGCGATTTATTTGAATTTTGGCGGTGATTTTCCGAACCATATTTTTTCGGTCTTTATTCATCGGGCGAATGCGGAGGCGTTCCCCGAATTTGAGGTGATGAAAGGGAAAACCTACGCGGTGACGGGCACGATCCAGATGCGCGACGGACGGGCAAATATGGAGATTAAATCTCCCGAGCAAGCGGTGCTGGTGGCTGATGCAGGCACCGAAAAGCCGGCGGCAGGCACCGAGAAGCCAGCGGTGAAATAAGGCGGGCATGAACTTGTGCGCGCGTTCTGGGAAGCTTCACCGGGGTCGGGTGCGCTTCATTTTAAATGATGTCGCACTGGGGAAAAGTGTGGCTATCGCCAGTGGATGGACGCGTTTTCGGCGAGTCGCCAAAAACTGCACCCGGAGTCGGGTGCGCTCCCCGGAGAAACGAGGCCGCCGGATTCACCGGGTTTTAAATTTACTTTAGCTGACCGTGCGACCAACGGCTGGGCCGACATATTCGCTGAGGGGGCGGAAGAGGCGGTTGTCGGCGAGTTGTTCCAGGATGTGAGCCGTCCAGCCGCTCATGCGGGCGATGGCAAAAATCGGTGTAAACATATCTGTCGGGATGCCCAGGCTGTAATAAACGGTGGCGGAGTAGAAATCGACGTTGGCATTGAGGCCTTTGCGTTCTTTCATGATCGTGGCGATGCGCTCCGACATTTGGATCCACTTGGGTTCGCCGAGTTCGTTGGAGAGTTTGATCGCCATGGCTTTGAGATGCGGGGCGCGGGGATCGAGCACTTTATAAACGCGATGGCCGATGCCCATGATTTTTTTCTTCTGTGCAAGGGCGTCTTCGATGTAGGCATCCACTTTGTCGAGGTCGCCGATTTCGTGGAGCATTTGGATGACGCCTTCGTTGGCGCCGCCGTGGAGCGGACCTTTAAGGGCACCGATGGCAGCGCTGGCAGCGGAATAAATATCGGAGAGCGTGGAAGCGACGACGCGGGCGGTGAAAGTGGAGGCGTTAAAGCCATGTTCGGCATGAAGCACATAAGCTATGTCGAGAGTGGCGGTGGCGTCGGCGGAGGGTTCCTCGCCGGTGAGCAGCCAGAGAAAATGAGCCGCCTCGCTCAAATCTTTTCGCACCGGTGGCAGGGCCAGCCCAAGGCGGGCGCGATGGAAATAAGCGGCGATAATACCGATCTGACTGACGAGACGGACGGCATTCTCTTGATTTTCGCTGATGCCGAGGTCGTAACGATGGGTGGTGTAACAACCCAACATACTGATTGCGGTGCGAATAATGTCGATGGGAGCGGCGGACTTGGGAGCTTTAACCAGGAAATCGATCACGCCCACGGGGAGTTCGCGTTCGGCACGCAGGGCGGTGGTGAGATTTTTGAGTTGTTCCGGGTTGGGGAGATTACCGTGCCAGAGTAGATAAACCACTTCTTCGTAGGTTACTTTTCCCGCCAGTTCGTTGATGTCGTAGCCTTGATAAATAAGTTGTCCGATGTCGCCGCGAACGTCGCCGATGCGGGTTTCTGCGGCAATAATTCCTTCGAGTCCTCTGGAGATAACGGGCATGATAAAAAAAGATGGGTTGAAATGGATTGAATCGGCGCAAGAACGAATGCGACGGTTCATCGTATAGGGAACGGGAAAAAGATGCGCAAGCCTTCCTCGCAGAAAACCTGAAAAAGCGGAAAAAATTCGCCCAACCCCAAATTTTACATGGCGGGGTGCTGAATTTACTGCACCGCTTAACGCTCAATCGGACTGCGGACCCGGTTACCCCATTCGGTCCAGCTTCCGTCGTAGTTCCGCACCTGGTTAAATCCGAGTAAATACTTGAGCACGAACCAAGTGTGGCTCGACCGTTCGCCAATACGGCAATATGTGATCACGTCGTCCTCTGGATCCATGCCCTGATCGGTCTGGTAGATTTTGCGTAAATCATCGGCAGATTTGAAAGTGCCATCGGGATTGGAGGCGGTGGCCCAGGGAATCGAACGGGCGCCAGGGATGTGGCCGCCACGCAAGACACCTTCCTGCGGATACTCGGGCATGTGGGTTACTTCGCCGGAAAATTCGCGGGGGCTGCGCACATCGATGAGCGGCAGGCGGGAGTTGGCATGGAGCAGGGCTTGTTCATAAAAAGCACGAATCTCGTGATCGTTCCCGGCTGGCAACAGGGGATATTCGCTGGGAACGATGGGAGGCAGGGCGCGGGTGAGGGGACGTTCCTCGGCAATCCATTTGGCACGTCCGCCATTGAGCAGTTTGGTCTTGGTGTGGCCCAGCAATTGGAAGACCCAGAGGGCGTAGGCAGCCCACCAGTTGGATTTATCGCCGTAGAAAATGATCGTGGTGCCGGGCGTGATCCCATGCTTGCTGGCGAGCTGGGCAAAGGCTTCGGGAGCGATGTAATCGCGGGTAAGCTGATCGTTAAGATCGCGCCGCCAATCGATGTGATGGGCACCGGGAATGTGGCCGGTATCGTAGAGGAGAATATCTTCGTTGCTCTCGATCAGGATGGTATCGGGTTGCTGGAGCAAAGCTTCCAGTTCGTGGGTTTCGACGAGGGCGGAGGGATGGGCGTAGCCTTGGGTGGAGTCACTCATAAATAATTAAAAAGGGATTATCCTTCACTAACACGCGGCGGGGAGCGGCGCAAAGGTTATTCCGACTTCATTAGTATGCAATAAAGGCGCGGTAATTTATTTTTTGGACCTAAGAAAAGTCGTGGGTGAGTCGTTTACACAGCATGAAAACATTCCTGCAAAGTTCTGTCGTGCTGCTTTTATCCATGGTGTTGTCGGGAGCGGAACCTCCGCCAAATCCGCAGATCGATTACGAGGGTTTCCAAGCCATCGTGGTGGCTTCGGGTAAGGAGCGGGCAGCGCGACGGCTTACCGAGGAGCAATTTTTGCAGGCGATGCAGGCCGGCGACAGTGTTTTGCTCGATGCCCGGAGCGCTTCTTTTTACGGGATGCGCCACCTTCGTGGGGCGGTGAATTTGCCGTTCACAGAGTTTACCGGGGAGACGCTGGCCCGGATGATACCGGAAAAAAGCACGCGCATTTTGATTTACTGCAATAATAATTTTGCCGACAGCCCGGGGTCTTTTCCGTCGAAGATTATGACTGCCTCGCTCAATCTTTCCACTTACACGTCGTTGCGGGCTTATGGTTACACGAATATTTACGAACTGGGGCCGTATCTGAAAATCGGCGAGACGCGTCTGCCTTTTGCCGGGCGCGAAGTTCAGGAACGTTCGCGGTCGGGGGGCGGAGAGTAGCGGAATTCGCGGTGCATGATTTTTCCTCCGGCGGATGCGGTCCAGACGCCCCCGGCCAGAGCGAATAAAGCGAGGGCGGCGGTGACGGTGCAAAGGGTTGGAAACGTCCGCGTGGCAAACCGCGCTGCGGCGAGACCAGACAGGGCGAGGGCGGCGGTGCCGTAGTAGAGCCAGACGACTTTTTCGGCGCGATCCTCGTGTTCGTGCATCCAGGCGCGACCGGGAGAGTCAATGAGACCTTCCATCCGATCCACCGAACGTTCGCCGGTGGCGGATACCGCGACGACGCTGATGCTGGAAAGAAAAATGAGGACGAGCGCGGCGATGGCGGATCCACGATTTTTCTGAAGGGCGGCGATGAAGAGAATAAAAAGGCCGCTGGGCAGACCGATGAGCGGCAGGTGATTTAGCAGGATGTGGAGATACTCGGGTTGCCGCAGGCCCAGGAGAATTTCTTGCATGGCGGCAAGGTAATCCAAACCTGGGTGCGATCCATGAGAAAAAAGGGCGATTCAACCTGCGAGTGTCGGGGCCGGAACAAAAGGAGACTGAGCCGGAACAAAAGGAGACGGTCCTCACATAAGGGGGATAAAACAAGTGAATGTCCGCGCCAGTGAGCCAGGCCTGTAGGAGAACGGAGCGGTGCGGAGGCCGACGGAGAGCCTGGCTCACTGGCGCGGATCGCCGATCCCGGGCGGATGGGCGCTTCAGCTTTCAGATCACCCTCGCAGTTCGATTCAGGCAAGCGATTATGTGCTCTTGAAAAGCCACAGATCATAAAAAAACTTTCTTTATCCACGACCGAGGGCAAATTTCACTTTGTCCCGTTCGAGAAAGCGGACTTCGCCGCGCTTTACACGCGCCTGGCGCTCCCTCAAAAATTAATGATCACATAATAAATTGGGGCTTCCTCGGAGTGACCGCGCATAGCTTCCGAGATTGCCTCTGGAATCTAACACCTTTTATCGGTTGGGAGGATCTTGATTTAATGAGTGGGAATTTTATCCCGAAATTGGGTGACGTTTACTTTTTTCCAATGCCCCGCATTCTCAAAATTTGTAGAGAAAAACAGTTGGCTTTGGGAATGAATCTAGCCTCGCTTTTGCAACTTTGATCAAAAAATCCCCGCGAACAATCTCTGGTTCGTCGTGCTCGCCCTAAAAAAGGTTAGTCGAGACGGACAGCAAGCTTTTTAGAAAGGCGTTCCTCGGGATTATCCACCCAGAGTAACATGGCCTTGGCGATGTCTCCGAGGCCGAGGAATTTGTGGCGTTCCTGATTGATTTTCACTGCGGCCAGATTGTAATCTTCGGGCGCTTTTTCTCCTCCCACTTCCTCCTCATCACTTCGGAACGGAGAATGGGTAAGCACTTTATCGAGCAAGATATTGACGTCTTCGCTAGAATGTTCTTTGAGCAACTCCAGCTTGACCCGCAAGGCTTGACCGAAGGCATGGATGGTATCGAAGTGCGAATCCAGAGTGGCTGCGATGATGTTCCATTCCTGGCGAACTGCTCCCGATAATTCTTCGGCGGAGGAACGAATGGATGCGATGATTTCGATCAAAGTTTGATCCTCGGTCACAATAGATTCCCAGAGAGAGAGGGCTTGCTGCAGGCGATCTGTCTCGGAGGAACTGATTTTTTCCTGAATGGCCTGGAGGTCAGTTTGAATTTTTTTCAGGGAGAGTTCCGCGCGACTCCATAATTCCTGCCAGCGGGTGTTCCATTCGGGCTGTGGACTTTGGGTGGTGCCCACGCCGCGTGCGTCGTGCAGGGTCTCCGCCAGTTCGTTTTCCAATTGTTTAAGGCGTGCCACATCAGTTCGGAGACCACTTTCCAAACGTGCGAGTAAAGGGGGTATATTGTCGGTGTTCATCTATTATGGGGTTACAATAACCTCAACGTCCCCCAGCCGGAGCCCGATGCAACCAATGTTTGACCGGCTAAATCAGCGGGCGATATCCTGGATTTTTTCGCCGGTGCGTTCCACACCTTGCCCTACTTTTTCGACGCCACGATCAACGGTGCGTCCGGTTCGTGTGGCCGGACCTCCCGGACCCGAGCAACTCACGGAGAACAATGCCAGGGCGATAAAAAGAATGAGAGTTTTCATAGATAATCACTGGTTCGCCGGGGAAAGCCGTTCTGGCGGTATCTATTTTTAACGCAGGCAAGAAAGTCCGACGACGCCCGCCGCAGACCGGGGCGGGACGACCTGCCAGAGTCTGCTTGCCGAGGGATGGATTAACGGCTAATTTGCGCGTTCAGATTTCCGACTCCGATGGCCCGCATTTACCTTAAAACCTATGGCTGCCAGATGAACGAACGCGACTCCGAACAGGTCGCGCAGATGCTCGTGAAGCGGGGTCACGCCCTCACCAAACAGGAGGCGGAGGCCGATGTGGTGCTGCTCAACACGTGCAGTGTGCGCGACATGGCGGAACAAAAGGCGATTGGCAAAATGGGAAATTTGCGTGGCTTAAGTCGTTCCCGTCCAGTAGTTTATGGATTACTCGGCTGCATGGCCCAAAGCCGCGGGGCGGAGTTGTTGCGCGATCTGCCGCATCTCGATCTGGTGGTGGGCACGCAGAAATTTCACACCGTGGCGGATCATGTCGAAGCGTTGCTGGCAAAGAAAATGCACGCTCAATTTGACGATCCACGCTTCGCCATCGTCGATGTCGAGGAGGAGGAAGACTCGCAGAGCACGATCCGCGATCACATTTTAAAAGAGGGCCAGGCCACAGCTTTTGTCTCCATTATGCAGGGATGTAATATGCATTGCACATTTTGCATTGTGCCGGCGACGCGTGGCGGGGAGCGGAGTCGGCGGATCGAGGAGATCGTGACCGAGGTGCGCGGGTTGGTGGAGCGGGGGGTGAAAGAGGTGACTTTACTTGGGCAGATTGTGAATCTTTATGGGCGGCATGAATTTGCCAAAGTGGATGGGAAAAGCCCGTTTGTGCAGCTTTTGGAGGCGGTGCAGGGGGTGGACGGACTGGAGCGGATCCGATTTACTTCGCCGCATCCCATCGGTTATCGCGAGGATTTGATCCTGGCTTTCACCTATTTACCGAAGCTGGTCGAGCATGTGCATCTGCCGCTGCAATCGGGGTCGGACCGTATTTTGAAAGCGATGCATCGCACTTACACGGCGGAGAAATTTTTTTCGTTGACCCAGAAAATTCGCAGTGCGCGCCCCGAAATGGCGATTACAACGGATGTCATCGTTGGTTTTCCGGGCGAGAGTGAGGAGGATTATCTGGCGACGAAGGCATTGATGGAGCGGGTGGAGTTTGACAACGCGTTTGTTTTTCGTTATTCGAAGAGAAAAGACACCCCGGCGGCGGAGATGGAGGGTCAGTTGGACGAGGCGGTAAAAGAGGCGCGCAACCAGGATTTACTCGATTCGGTGAATGCCATTGCGCGAAGAAAAACGGATGCATTCGTGGGGCAAAAAGTAGAGATTCTCTGCGAGGGGGTGAGTCGCAACAATCCAGATCGACTTTCGGGGCGCACGCGGGGCAACAAGATCGTTGTCTTCGAGGGTGCGCCGCGTCATGTGGGGCAGATTTTTGATGTGCAGATCACGCGTTCGACGGGATTTACCTTGTATGGAGACCCGGCGATACTGGGTGATTAAATCGAGGTAAAACGGCAATTTTATGATCTATCAACTCAACCTCCAAGTAACCCAGGTGCTGACAGGCGCGGCTTTGTTAATTACGCATTTGTTAGCTTTCTCCGCTGTTCCCAAGCTGGCGGAAAGTCTGCCCAAGTTTCCGCGATCACGCACGCTGGGTATTCTTTTACTAACCATTGCCGGAGGCTGGACTTTCTGGCTGATGAATACGATGGATCTGGGGGAATTTTCCAGCAAACGCTCCCTGCTGGTGATGTTAGTGCCGATTGCTTATGTGCTGACGATTTTCTTCGTGGAGGAATTTCTAGCTGTGCGCGCCCTGGGCATGGTGGCGTTACTGGCGGCCTGTCTGCTGCTCGATGCGGCTTTTTTGCATGATCACCTGGCCAGAATCCCCCTGGTGGCGCTGGCCTATGGATGGATCGTGGCCGGCCTGTTTCTTGTGGGAAAACCCTATCTGCTGCGCGATGCGATCAGTTGGCTTACAGCGGTGCCGAAACGACTCAGCGCAGCGTGCGCGGGCGGTGTCCTCTATGGAATACTGCTGATCGTGCTTGCGGTGGTTTTTTTGAAAACGTAAAAAAACTAACGAATCGCGGCCCAGACGCGATGGACGTCGTCGTCATCATCGAGGGCTTGGAGAAACTCTCCCACTTCGGCCTGTTGCTCATCGCTCAGCGTGGGGAATTGTTTGGCGGTGTAGCCGATTTCGCTGGTGACAACGGTCCATCCATTGGCGGCGAGCCATTTGCTGGCGGCAGCAGTCTCGGTGCGTTCGGTAATAAAACGGCCCCCGATGGAGTCGGCTGGAATATCGTCGTTTTGTTCGTGGGAAAGGGGTTCGATTTCGTTGGCACCGGCTTCGATGGCAGCGGCTTCGAGATCGATCCCGACGCCTGTGGTGTAGGCTTCGACGAGACCGACGTGATCAAAAAGAAATTTGTTACTGCCAGGGGTGCCCAACTGGCCTTTTTTAAATAAAAGACGAATCTCGGGGGCTGTGCGGTTGTTATTATCGGTCATCACTTCCACGATGACGGGGACTTTATGCGGGGCGTAACCTTCGAAGACGATGTGATCGAGGATGAGTTTGTCGTCGCCAATTCCCGCGCCTTTTTTTACGGCGCGTTCAATCACATCGCGGGTGACGGAGGCGCGGCGGGCTTTTTCGATGGCGGTAAAAAGCCGTGCATTGCCATCGGGATCGGGACCGCCAAGTTTGGCCGCGACCATAATTTCCTTGACCAGTTTGCCGACCACCTGGCCTTTTTTCTGGTTAACAACTTCTCTTTTGGCTTGGAGCCATTGACGTCCCATAGTTTGATCATCGTAATAAAATTTGGCATGGCTGCAATCCCTTTGTTTCGGATTTACGGATGCTATTTTTTCGGACAGGCTGGCTGGTATGAGCTACACAGTTTATTTTGCGGGAGAACTTTTTAGTGCCAAACATCTTTTTGGCAACGTTTTGCTGGCCGAGGAAATTCATCGTCAATCGGAGGGCAGACTCGTCCCGGTGGTGCCGCAGAATCTGGAACAACGGGAGACCACGGCCCATTCGATCCGCGATCAGGACATTCACACCTGCATCGAGTGCGATCTGGGGCTTTTTCATTACGATGGACCGGAGTTGGATTCTGGCACGGTGGTGGAGTTTTTGTTTGCGAAATTTGCCGACATCCCTTCGGTGTTGTTGCGGACCGATTTCCGTCGCGGAGGCGATCAAGGCGGCGATCCGTGGAATTTAATGACGAGTTTTTTTCCCCGCACCGAGGTCGTGGTGCTGGATGCGATGACGTTGTATAAAGAGGCTTTTGCCGAAAACGCTGCCTCTGCCCAGGAATTGCTCACGACCAAAGCCGGAAGTCGGGCGGCGGATGCCATGCACCGGGCGATTGCCGCCAAAGTGGTGCCTGCGCTGGAACGGGTGGCGTCGCTGCCACCCGTATTGGCTCGCGACAAAGCCCGCGCGGTGTATGAATGGCTGGCAGTGTTACCAGGATTCCAAGGAGATGCGAAAGCCAATGCCGACCTAATTTTGCAGCAGTTGCAAAACAAGCTGGATCGTTCCCTTTTATAGATAATGGTGCCAATGGAACGAATGTGGGACGGGGTTCGGTTGAACGAAACGCCCCGTGTAATGTCCAAAGAAACCAGCAGATGTTTTGTGCATCTGCGGAATACCTTACCTCATATTATTTTGACTGCCTCCATTTTGTCTGGAAATATACCGTTTACACGTCCAATCTCTGTCTCCGCACCGAATACCAATCGGACAGGACGCATGGACGCCACACCCACCGAAGACGAATTGCTTGTTTCCCGCACCCAGGCAGGCGACTCGGAGGCGTTTGATCAATTGATCGTCAAATACACTCAACGCCTCTATGGATTGGTCTATAACATGACCTCCAACCACGAGGACACGAACGATCTAATGCAGGATATTTTTTCCAAAGCCTACCGGGCAATCGGCGGTTTTCAGGGAAAATCCTCCTTCTACACCTGGCTCCACTCCATCGGGGTGAACATGACGATCAACTTCTTGAAAAAACGCGGACGCCGGTTTCACATGAGCCTCGACGACATCGATGGCGGTGTGCAAAACGATAAGGAGTTCATCGAGCTCACCTCCCCTTCCAACCCGGTGCGCGACAACGATTTGCTCGAACTCCAGCAACGAATCAACATGGCCATGCAAAAGCTTTCCAACGAACATCGCGCTGTGGTATCCATGTTCGATATCCAGGGAATGCCCCACGCCGAAATCAGCAAAATCCTCGGTGTCTCCGAAGGCACCATCCGCTCCCGGCTTTTCTACGCACATCGACAACTCCAAAATTACCTTGAGGAATTTAGACAAAATTAAGGCCAGCCAGCAGAAACCCCAGCCACCCACAACAATTATGGACGAAGATTATAAAGAACTCCAAACTCTCCTGCGCCTTAAAAAATACGAGCGACCTCCACAAGGTTTCGAGCAATACACCAGTCGCCTTTTAAAGGAATTTCATCGTCGTCAACGCTGGGAAAACGCACCCGCTCCCTCCTTTTCCGAGCGGGTCAGCACCTGGCTCAACGCCCTCACGGTGCCGCGCTACGCTTACGCCGCCACCATCGGTGTGTTTGCCTTGGTGGCTGTGGTCATCACCCACACTCAATCGCCCAGTTCCACACCCCAAATCGCATCCGCCTCTCTCCCCGTCGCCCCCACCCTCGCCACTTCCTCCGGCCTCGCACTTAACGCCCCGCTAGACCTTTCCGATCTCGACATCCGGGCGCAAATGAATATCCAAAGTGCCCCCGCCCAGTCCGATCTGCAACCTCGCTACATTCTCGAAGCACGCCCGGCCAGTTTCGATTCCTCGTTTAGTTTCTAGGATTTTTTCCCTGTCCGTCCGAATGTCTGCCCGCCTTGTCAGCACATTTTCCCTCGTCCTGATTTACTCTTGGATGGTGGGGCCTTTAATGGCAGAGAATGAGGTTCTCTCCTCCATCACCCAGGAGGTGCAGACTGTTTTTACCAACGCCAAAACCTCCGTCGTAAAAATTCGCTCCAACGATAAACACGGACGGTGCGTCGGCAGTGGATTTTTTATCGACCCCAACGGCACCCTTTACACCACCTACGCTGTGGGCGGCGAATCCAACGATATCGTCGTCGAAAGCGGTGATAAAAAATTTCCCGCCACCCGTCTTGTCGCAGATCAACGCAGCGGCATTGCGATACTCAAAGTTGCCGCCAGCACCCCTTTTATCCCCATCGGCAGCTCACACGCCCTCGAAGTCGCTTCGCCAGTTATCACCGTGGGATATCCGATGGACCTTCCCCTCACTCCCACCGTGGGTTTTATCGGCGGATTCGATCTTAAATACCTTAACCGCTTTTTTACCACCACCCACATCCGCGCCAATCTACCCGTCCAACGCGGCCTCAGCGGTGCTCCGCTTCTCAATACCGCTGGTGAAGCCGTGGGCATCCTCATTAGCGGCATCGACGGGGGCTCCGCTTGCTACGCACTCCCCATCGAGGCCGCCGAAAAAATCCGCCACGACTTCATCCGTTTCGGCGAAGTGCGTCACGGCTGGATCGGGATCACCGTCACCCGCAACCCCGAAAACAGCGCCGGCCCCTGGATCGATACCTTTAGCGACACATCGCCCGCCACCCAGTCTGGTTTAAAAAAAGGCGATACCCTCGTGCGCATCGGCGACATCCCCATTAAAAACCCCGAGGACGTCCTCAACGGCTCTTTCTTCCTCACCAGCGGCGAGGAAATCGACGTCGAAGTCCTCCGCAACGGCCAGCGCGAAGTCTTCTCCATCACTCCCGCAATGCATCCCAAATCGCAAAAAATGCACACCGCCACCCTCGAATCCAGTCCGCTTTTAGGCGATTCCCTCCAACTCGGCAGCCCCCGCTAAATCTCCATCAACGACCCAAAATCCGGGTCAAACAACCGTTTATACGTGCGAATGGCAAACCCATCCGTCATTCCCGCCAGATAATCGCACATCACCCGCACCCGGCGCACCGGCTCGCACTCCTCGCGCACCGCCCGCTCCACCCCGGCAGGAAACAACGAGAAACGCACCCCGTCCGGCTCCACAGCAAACTGCAAAAACGTCCCAAACACCTGCTCCAAAATCCGATCCCCTTTGTGCTCGAGTTGACGCAGTTGCGGACTCCAAAACACCAGTTCCCGCGCCACTTTTTTGTAAAATTCCGCCTCGCACCTCACCTCCTCATCCACCACCAGACGAAACGCATGACGCTGCGTTCGCTCCGCCAGAAATCCCTCCACCGGTTCCAGGCGCACCGCATGGATGTAATCCCCCACTTTTTTACCAAAAGCCGACTCCGGCCTGCGCGAACGAATCACCTTGAGCAATGTCTCCAACGCCGCCTGCTCCACCCTGTCCAACACGCGCTCCGACGCCCATTTTTCCACCGTTTCCAAACGCAAAAAACCGCCGTTGATGCAATCCACCAGATCGTTCAACGAATAAGCGGTGTCGTCCGCCCAATCCATTACCTGACACTCCACACTCCGCCATCCATTGCGAGCCGCACCGGGAATTAATTCCGAAGGCCAGGCCTCACCGCCCAGCACCCAATCGAGCAATCCGGCGTCCTCATCGTAAAGATAATGATTCACTGCCCCATCCGCCTGTGAAAAAAGCGTTTTGTATTTTAAAATCCCATCCACGAAAGCCCGCGACGGATTCAACCCTTTGCGTCCCGATTCCCCACTGTAAATCGTTCGCGCAATCATCCGCAGACTCTGCGCATTGCCCTCAAAACCACCGTATTTTGCCGCCATCAATCGATGCAAAGTGCGTTCCCCGGCGTGACCAAAGGGTGGATGGCCCAAATCATGAGCCAGGCAGACCGCCTCCACCAAATCGGCATCGATATAAAAATCTGCCCGCAACGGATCCCCCCGGTGCAATAAATAATGGCAGATCGACCGCCCAATCTGCGCCACCTCCAGCGAATGCGTAAGCCGCGTGCGGTAAAAATCGTATTCGCCCGAAAGAAACACCTGCGTCTTGGCCTGCAACCGCCGAAATGCCGCCGTGTAAATCACCCGATCTCGATCCATCGCATACTCGGAGCGATAATCATCCTGCCTCTCCCGCGCCTGCAACGGCTCGACATCGAATGCATTATAAAATTGATTCACCGCGCCCACTCTAGACCCATTCCCAAAACTAATCGGTAAAATAAATGACCGTTGGACAGGTTGTTTTCATGTAATTTTTATCCATGGCAACAAAAACCATTACCTTGGAAATCGATGTTTATGAAAAATTGCGCTTATCGATAAGATCGGGCGAATCATTTTCAGAAGTAATTCGCCCGGCATCCTTCCCAGATTCCGTGATCACCGGTGCAGGATTGCGGAAATATTTTCAGCAGGGTGGCAGGGGTGTGAGCGAGCAGTATTTGGATGCCATCGAGACCGCTGCACGTAATGATTCCCCGCCCCGAAAGATCCAGCCGCAAGCGAAAATCTAATCCGCTCTCAACTGGTCCTCCAAAACTTTCCAGACCGTCTCGGCAATGATTTTCTGCCCCTCAGCCGTGGGATGAATCCGGTCGGGTTGATTAAACTTTTCACTGCCTCCCACGCCCTCCAATAAATAGGGCACGAGAGCGGCCTTTTTCTCGGCCGCAACCTTCGGGAAAACCGCTTTAAATTGGCTTGTAAAATCCAGCCCCAGATTACTCGGCATTTGCATCCCGGCGACGACGATTTTCATCGCCGGATTCTTCTTGCGGGCAGCTTCGACGATCCCCGCAAGATTTTGCGCGGTCTGTGCAGGTGGCGTGCCGCGCAGCCCATCGTTGCCGCCCAGGGCCACGACCAGCACATCGGCTCCCTGCGAACCCAAAGCCCAAAGGACACGACGCAGACCGCCCGCCGTGGTATCGCCGCTTACACCGGCATTGATTACGCGATACGGGAGTCGCGCGGTATCGATTTTTTTTTGAAGCAACGCCGGATACGCCTCCTGCGGATCGATCCCGTAGCCCGCCGTTATACTGTCGCCGAGGATCACGACGCGTTTTTCTGCGCCGGGAGAGATGGTTGCATTCGGTTCGTCCACGGCGAATAGTCTCACGCTCATCACTACGAATCCGCACACCGCCAATAAGTTCCTCAATGTCATCCCTTTCTTCCGCCAAATTAGAACCAGCTCCCTCTCCTGTCAAACCGGCCATTCTCGAAGTGTTCGCGCTAAAAAAAGTGCATCACACCGCCAGCCATACCCTCACCGTCTTGCAGGACGTCTCTTTACGCGTGGAAGAGGGCGACACTTGTGCGATCATCGGCCCCTCGGGCAGTGGCAAAACCACTTTGTTAGGACTCTGCGCCGGGCTGGACGATGCGACCAGCGGTTCGGTAAAGCTGGCCGGTGAAGTGCTGGAAAATCTGGGCCAGGATGCCCGCGCCGCCTTGCGCAATCGTCTCGTTGGATTTGTTTTTCAAAGTTTCCAATTGATCCCCACTCTCACCGCGATTGAAAACGTGCTCGTGCCGCTGGAGTTGCGCGGCGAAACCGGACGGGAAAAAGAAGCCGCCGATCTGCTCGCCGAAGTGGGGCTGGGAGATCGCCTCGATCATTATCCTCTGCAACTCTCGGGCGGGGAACAACAGCGCGTCGCCCTCGCCCGGGCCTTCATTCATCGCCCAAAAATTCTTTTTGCCGATGAACCCACCGGCAATCTCGACGCAGGCACGAGCGGACCAATCGTGGACATGCTCTTTCGCCTCAATCGCGAGGCAGGCACAGCACTCGTGTTAGTAACCCACGATCCCGTCCTCGCTGCCAGAGCGCAACGCATCATCACGATGAGCGGTGGAAAAATCGTGGCGGAGGAAAAAAATGTCGACAACTAACCTTACTCCGAAACTGCCCGCGAATTTTTTGGCCGCGTTTTTTTATGGCTGGACCTGGCGCATGGCCTGGCGCGACAGCCGCACGCAACGGGTGCGGCTAACCATTTTCTCCCTGGCCATCGTCTCCGGCATTGCAGCCCTGGTGGCGATTCATTCCCTTAAAGCCAGCGTCCAGCGCGGCATCGAGGTGCAGGCCAAGGAATTATTAGGGTCCGACCTCCAGATTTCCTCGCGTCAACCCGTGAACGCGGAAGACTACGCGCAACTCGGCAAACGCGCTCGACGGATGAGTCGCGAAACCAGCTTCCCCTCGATGGTTAAATTTTCCTCCAACGGCGGCGCCCGACTCATCCAGATCCGCGGGATCGAGGGCGACTATCCGTTTTATGGAAATGTGAGAACGACACCGGAGGACGCCTGGTCGAAGCTAGGCAGCGAGCCGGGCATTTTATTGGAACCCGCCCTGCTGGAACAATTCCAGGCCAAAATCGGCGATGAAGTGATTCTGGGCAATCTGCGCCTGAAAATTCTCGGCGTGGTCAACAAACCCGCCCCCCGCGGCAGTCGCTTCAGTGGTTTTGCTCCGGAAGGCTATGTGCGACTAGCAGAAATGGAAGGCAGCGGACTCCTGGGCACCAACAGCCTGGCATCGCATCAATTGCATTTGGAAATCCCCGGCGGCCCTCCTTCGTCGGAGCTCAAGGATCAGGTGCGGGCGGAGTTCCCCGAAGCACCCTGGCGGCTGGAAACGCCGGATGACCGACGCGAAAACCTCGGGGATGCACTCACCAACTTTCAGCAATTTCTCGGCATTCTCGCCCTGGCTTCGCTCGCTCTCGGCGCCATCGGCGTGGCCGGCGCGGTGCATGCGCACGTCACGCGGCGCGTGCCCACGGTGGCAATCCTGCGTTGTCTGGGCTGTCCCGGGCATCTGGCTTCAGCAATTTATTTTGCCCAGGCAGGAGCGCTCGGTTTGTTAGGCGCCTTGTTAGGTGCCGTCATCGGCATCGGTCTGCAGGTGGGTGTGCTCACTTTTTTTCGCGATACTCTGCCAGTAACGGTCGCACCCGCGCCGGAGTGGCGTGTCGTGTTGCAAACTGCCTCCGCCGGTTTGGCGGTGTGTTGTGCTTTTGCGGTGATTCCACTTTTAAAAATCCGCCACATTTCCCCTGCCGTCACCTTGCGTGGCGGTGTCGATCTGCAAAGCGGGTTCCGCCAGGCCTGGCCGGTGTATCTTTTATTGGTAGCCTTGTTAATCGTGCTAGCGCTCCTCAGCGATCCCAACTGGAAGCGCGCGCTCTCCCTGGTGGCCGGTCTGGCGGTGGCCTTTCTCGCCTTGGCGGGTGTCGCGCGGGGATTGATCGCTTTCACAAAGCGGGTGGTAAGGCCGCAATGGCCCTATCTTTTGCGACAGGGCATTTCCAATCTTCACCGACCGCGCAATCAAACCCTGCTCTTTCTCCTTTCCCTCGGGCTGGGAACTTTTCTATTAGTAACCATTTTGCTGGCCAGCCAATTGTTAAACGGTCGGTTAAGCATCACGCAGAATGCGGACAGTCCCAATATTTATCTTGTGGATGTGCAGCCCGACCAGGTGGACGGGGTCAAGAAATTGCTAGGCGATTTGCAATTGCCAGTCCTGGAAAGTGCGCCAATGGTGACCATGCGGGTGGAAACGATTCGCGGGCTGCCGGTGCGCGAGGCGAAGGATGTGCCGCGCTGGGTGGCGCAGCGCGAATTTCGTTCCACCTATCGCGATACCATGAGTGCCACCGAGAAATTGGTCGCGGGGGAATGGCACAAAACGGTGCCCGATCCGAATGGACCCGTGCCCCTGTCGTTGGAGGTGGAAATGGCGAAAGATCTTACCGTGAAGCTAGGCGATGAACTAACCCTCGATGTGCAGGGCGTGCCGGTGCGGGCGGTGGTAACCAGTCTGCGCAAAGTCGATTGGAGCCGGTTTAATTTAAATTTTTTCATGATTTTTCCGCCGAGCGTTCTTGAAAATGCGCCGGGCTTCCATGTCGTGACCACGAAGACGCCTTCCGCTGCTGCTTCCGGCGAATTGCAACGCAGGCTGGTCGATAGTTTTGCCAATGTCTCGGCGATTGATTTGTCGCTTATTCTCGAAACGGTGCGCGACATTCTGGGAAAAATCTCCCGCATCGTTTCGGTGCTGGCGGGTTTTACCGTGCTTGCGGGGCTGCCGATATTAGTGGGCACGTTGTTGAACGGACGCGATGTGCGCCTGCGCGAGAGTGTCCTGCTCCGCACGTTGGGGGCGTCGGCGCGTCAGGTGCGCACGATCCTGGTGGTGGAATACGCCACGCTGGGTCTGCTTTCCGCCCTAACCGGAATTTTGCTCGCGGTGGGCGCGAATACGGTGCTGGCGCTCTTTGTTTTCAAAGCCTCCGCGCTGCCCGATTTTGGTGTGTTAGGCATCGCCTTTGCCACAGCCACCGGGCTTTCGGTCTTGGGTGGATTGGTGTTAAGTCGCGGCGTCTGCCATCATCCGCCCCTGGAAATCCTGCGCGGCGCGTAGCCGGATGCAGGTTCATGAACGCATGTCGGCCAGAGATTTCCCGCTTACA
>JBBRFA010000072.1:0-18456 GCA_038225185.1 Chthoniobacterales bacterium | reverse complement strand
AAGAAATGGCTCCCGATCTGTGCGCCGGGATGGATGTCGATGCCGGTGCGGCTGTGAGCCCACTCGGTCATCATGCGCGGGACGAGCGGGACGCCTTCGCGATAGAGTAAATGGGCGGAGCGTTGGATGGCGACGGCTTCCAGGCCGGGGTAGGCGAGGACGATTTCCTCGCGACTTTGGGCGGAGGGATCGCCGGCGTAGGCAGCTTCCATATCGGTCTTGAGCAGGGCGCGCACGTGGGGGATTGCGGCAAAAAACCGGCTGCTGATTTCGAGGGCGCGTTGGCGGGGATCGTCGGGAGGGGCGGGCGCCACGGAGAGGCTGATGGCGATTTCGAGCTCGAGGCGGTCGCCGACCTGATCGACGATTTCCTCGGTGGCCTCGGCGAGTTCATCGGAGCGAACGCCTTCCTCGGAGAAAAATCCGGGAAAAAGCAGGTGTAAAAGATCGTTGCAGAGCAGGGCGATGACACTTTTGGAGGGCAGATGGGCGCGATCGAGGTGATTGATCCCGCCGATCTCGGTGTAGGATTGGAGAATGGGGCCCACCCATTTTTTGCGATCTTCGCTCATGCAATTTGGAGAATAAATTCCAACGACAGATCGGGTCGAGGTTTTTTTCTATCAAATACGCGGGATGATAAAATTTGGGATGGTCGTTGTGGTCTGTTGCACAAAAATGAAAAAAATCACTGCACGGAGGAGCGAACTGTTTTTTTGGTTCCAGGGAGTTTTGGTATGACTGGCGCTTGGGAATGCCGGTGCCCCTTGATGGCGGAGGTGATCTGGGCCACACGAGGCTTGACGGCTCTTGCCGCGCGATTACCTTTAAACCCCACCGCGCTTTTCCCACAACTTTAGCCAATAAATCTTAGCCATTTTCCCAATGTCCGTCTCTCATCACATCGCCACACACGTCCGCGACATTCCGAAATCTGGCATTCGCGATTTTTTCGAGTTGGTGCAGTCGATGAAAGACGTCATTTCGCTCGGCGTCGGCGAACCCGATTTTGTAACGCCGTGGCACATCCGTGAGGCGGCGATATTTGCCTTGGAAAAAGGGCGCACCACTTATACATCGAATCTCGGTCTGCCCAAGCTCCGTCAGGCGGTGAGCAAATGGACGGCGGACCGTTTCGGAGTCGAATACAATCCGATCACCGAAGTGTTGATTTCCGTCGGCGCCTCCGAGGCAATCGATCTTGCTTTGCGGGCTTTGCTCAATGCAGGGGACGAGGTGATTTATCACGAACCCTGTTACGTTTCTTACAACCCGAGCATTGCCCTGGCATTTGGGGTGCCCGTCGCCATCTCCACTAATGCGGAGGATAATTTTAGCCTGACCGCTGAAGCGCTGGCCGAAAAAATTACCCCGCGCACGAAGGTGCTGATGCTTAATTTCCCCACCAATCCCACTGGCGCGACACAAAGCCCGGAGGAATTGATAAAAATCGCTGCTTTGTGCGAAAAACACGATCTCATCGTGCTGACGGATGAGATTTACAGCGAATTGACCTTCGACGATGCCCAGCATCATTCCATCGTGAGTCTGCCGGGGATGCGCGAACGCACGATTTTTCTCCATGGCTGCTCGAAATCGTTTGCCATGACGGGGTTTCGCATCGGTTATGCCTGCGGCCCGGCATCGCTGATCGATGCCATGATGAAGGTGCATCAATATTCCATTATGTGCGCAAGTATCATTGCCCAGGAAGCGGCCATTGAAGCTTTGGAGAACGGTGCTGCCTCGGTAAAAATGATGCGCGATCAATACGAATTGCGCCGCAACTTTATTGTTAGCCGTTGTCGGGATCTGGGGCTGCCATGTCATACGCCCAAGGGTAGTTTTTATATTTTCCCCCGGATCGATCATCTTGGCGTGAGCAGCAAGGATTTTTCCTTCGGTTTATTGCAAACGCAAAGAGTCGCCGTGGTGCCCGGTCCGGCGTTCGGACCGAGCGGAGAAGGATTTGTGCGCTGCTGTTTTGCGACTAATCTGGATCAAATCAAAATCGCCATGAATCGCATGGAGACCTACATCGGCACTCTCCAAAGAGTCAGCCAGGCGGCGGCTTGATCACAACCCACCGCATGAATGAAACCTAATTCTCGCGTCTTTCACCGCAATTTGGCACTGTGGATTGCCCTGCCCCTGCTGATCTCCATCCTCACGGGATTAATTTATCGGGTTGGGCGAAGTTGGTTTGGCATGACCAAACCCACGGGAAGTCGTATCCTGGAGTTTCACACTGGCGAATGGTTGGGAGAGAATTTTTCCCATGCCTACGTTCTTTACACTGGCCTGGGGTTGCTGTTGATCGTTTGCACCGGAGCGGCATTGCTTTTGCAGAAAAAATCTGCCAGCCCCGCCCGTCGCTTCCATCGTTGGGTTGGCACGATTTTGTTAATCCCACTTTTTGCGACTGCCACCACCGGTATCGCCTATCATTTTGGCGAAAAAGTCCTCGGATTCCCTGAGCCTGTCCAAAATCTTCTCATGGACATCCATCAAGGCTCCTGGCTCGGTTCCCAAGTGCGCCCCTTTTACATTCTTCTCCTGGGGCTTGGGCTGTTTTACCTCATTTATACAGGCTTAATTTTTGTCTTTAAAATGCGCCAACCTCGTCAGACGTGAAAACTCAATTCTCATGAATCCAGCCTCATCACCGATCCATCAATCGGAACAAAACCAACCTTTGCAGGCTCGCCGAGAATTTCTTAAACAACTCACCCTCGCCGCCGCAGCTCTCCTTCTCGCCAGCCACGGCCAGGTCTCGCTTGCAGCTTCCAATCCAGCCAGCCCGGGGACCCAAATTCCCAGGCGCAAATTGGGACGCCACGACATTACCGTCTCCTCCCTTTGCCTGGGCGGACATGCCCTTGGCCTGGCCAGTGACGAGGACGCGCAAAAAATCGTCGATCATGCCCTCGATCTCGGCCTCGATTTTTTCGACAACGCCTGGGATTATCACAACGGACGCTCCGAGGAACTCATGGGCCGCTGCATTCGGGGCAAACGCGACCGGGTTTTCATCATGACCAAAGTCTGCACCCACGATAGCGGCGGCAAAAAAGAAGCCATGACCATGCTCGAAGAATCTCTCCGCCGACTCGGCACCGATCATCTCGATCTCTGGCAGGTTCACGCCCTGGCCACGCAGGCCCAGGTAAAAAAAGCATTTGCCCCCGGCGGCGTCATCGAAGCGCTGGACGAAGCCCGGCAGCAGGGTAAAATCCGCTTCACTGGCTTCACCGGTCACACCGAACCCGACGTGCATCTCGCCATGCTTTCGCACGGTTACGCCTTCGATGCCTGCCAGCTCCCCATCTCCGCAATCGAGGCACACTCCGACGCCTTCGTGCGTCGCGTTCTGCCCGAACTCATCAAACAAAACATCGCCCCGCTTGCGATGAAAACCCTCGGCGGCAATGCCAAACCTATCCGCGACCGCATTCTCACCGTTCGGGAAGGCATCGGCTACGGACTTTCCCTGCCCGTGGCCACCGTTGTCAGCGGCATCACGTCTTTGGATCAGCTCAAGGAAAACGCGGCCATCGCCACCGCTTTTAAGCCTTTTACGGCCAGCGAACTGGCTGCTTTGGAGGAACGTTGCAAGGACGCTAACGAATCGCAAAAATATGAGCCGTATCGCAAATGGATGTCCTATCGCGATGGCGACGCCGCCCAGGCTGCTGCCTTGGCGTAGGATTTTTCAAGCTACTGGGGGTGCGGTGGCCAGCTTGGAAGAATGCAATGCGTCTGTTCGCTATTTTTTCTTCTTCCCCGATGTGCGCCCGGCTGCTATACACTCCGCGTGTCCCGTCCTTTTGCCATCGGCGTTTATGTGATTGTCGCGTTATTTTTTGCGGCATTTTTCATCTACCCCATCGCCCTCACCCTGGGTGGCGCCTTCCGCGATGCGAACGGCGGATTTACGCTCGATTACATTCTGGAAGTGTTTCGCAACCCGGTTTATCGCGAGGGTTTGCAAAACGCCTTCCTCCTCGCTTTTACAAGCACACTGGCGACGATTGCCATCGCTCTTCCTCTCGCCTGGCTGGCGGATCGCTACGATTTTCCCGGGAAAAAATTGCTCACCGGCCTGGTGCTCGTGCCCATGATTTTACCGCCCTTCGTCGGTGCCATCGGCTTAAAACAGATTCTCGGTCAACAAGGATCGCTCAATGCCCTGCTCGTTTCGCTCGGTTGGATGGAGCGCACGGAACTTTACGATTGGCTGGGCGAAAGCCGCTTCTGGGGCGTGGTCATTCTCAACGCGCTGCATCTTTACCCGATTTTATTCCTTAATCTCACTGCCGTGCTGGCCAATGTCGATCCCGCTCTGGATGAGGCGGCGGAAAACCTGGGATGCACCGGTTTGCGGAAATTTTGGAAAGTAACCCTGCCGCTCATCATGCCCGGTTTTTTTGCCGGGGGAACGATAGTTTTTATCTGGGCCTTTACCGAGCTGGGCGTGCCGCTGATGTTCGATTATGTGCGGGTGACGCCGGTGCAGATTTTTTATGGAATCAAAGACATCGCCGGGAATCCATTTCCCTATGCCCTGGTGGCGGTGATGCTCATTAGCACGATCCTGCTTTATCTCACGGGTAAATTTCTTTTTGGGCGCGACAGCCATGCCATGATGTCCAAAGCCACTTCAGCAGGCGGGGCGCGTTCGGCGGGGAAAATAGGTGGGTTGCTATGTTTCGCCGCGTTTGCCGGGGTGACAGCTATCGCCGTATTACCGCATCTCGGGGTCATCCTTGTCTCGGTGACGCGCGATTGGTATGCGACGATTTTTCCCACCGGATATACGATGGATCATTTTCAGGCTGCCCTGGGGCATGGCCTCACGGTTCCGTCGATTGCGAACAGTCTTAAATATGCCAGCATTGCGACGTTGTTCGATATCGTTCTGGGCACCGCCATCGCCTATGTGGTGGTGCGCACCAAGTTGCCGGGACGCAATATTTTGGATGCGCTTTCCATGCTCCCGCTGGCTGTGCCGGGATTGGTGCTGGCTTTCGGTTACCTGGCCATGACGCAGGAGGGGCAGTTGTTTGCCTGGATGAATCCGACGGCGGATCCCACTTTGCTCCTGGTGATTGCTTATGCCGTGCGGCGGCTGCCGTATGTGGTGCGGGCGGCGGCGGCGGGTTTTCAGCAAACCAGTGTCACTTTGGAGGAGGCGGCGCAAAACCTGGGTGCATCGCCTTTGAAAGCGTTGCGCAAAATAACGTTGCCCTTGATCGCGGCGAACTTGATTGCAGGCGGGTTGATGGCTTTTTCGTTTGCGATGTTGGAGGTATCCGATTCCTTGATTCTGGCGCAAAAGCAGGAACATTATCCGATCACGAAAGCGATCTACGAATTATTTCAATTGTTAGGCGAAGGCCGTTTCGTGGCCTCGGCGTTGGGTGTGTGGGCGATGGTATTTCTGGGCACGACCATTCTGGGCGCGAGTCTTATTTTGGGTAAAAAACTGGGGTCGATCTTCCGGATTTGATCGCAGATGGATCGCTCAATAATCGACTCTTGTTGGGAAGGCGAAATCGTGATTAAATAAAAGTCATGTCGTTGCCCAAAGCCAGATTAACTGCGATGGAATATCTTGCCTTGGAACGCAAGACGGAGCTTAAGAGCGATTTTTACGAGGGCGAAATGTTCGCAATGGGTGGTGGAAGCCAGGCGCACAGCCTTATTACCATGAATATCGGGGGCAGCCTTTGGCAGCGGCTCAAGGGCAAACCTTGTCGTCCCTACAGCAACGATCTGCGAATACTGATACCGACCACGGGACTTTATACTTATCCGGATGTGCCAGTGGTCTGCGGTCCGCTTGATAGCACCGATCATTTAAAAGATACCATCACCAATCCTGCCGCAGTCTTCGAAGTGCTCTCCGATAGCACGGAGGCCTATGATCGCGGGATCAAATTTTTTAATTATCGCACCATCCCCTCCCTGCGTTATTACGTGCTCGTTTCGCAAAAAAATCCCGTGGTGGAAGTGTATAGCCGGGAAAACGATGGCTCGTGGAAGCTGGTCACCTACACCACCCTGGAAGAAGTCGTGGCCCTGCCGCAATTGCAAGTGGAACTCCCACTTTCAGAAATTTACGACGGGTTGGAATTCGATCAATCACTCCCTGCCACCTAACTTAGATTGGCCAGCAGTTTTTGCAGTTGACCGAGTTTTTCCTGCCAGTTTCGTTCGCGCTGACGGTGTTCATCGAAGACGGCGGCGGGAACCTTTTCGGCGAAACCGGGGTTGGCGAGTTTGGCGCGAACTTTGGCAAGTTCGTCGGTGACTTTGGCGATTTCCTTGCTCAGACGCTCGCGTTCGGCGTCAAGGTCGATGAGACCTTCGAGCGGTAAATACAAGTGGCCGAGCGGAGTAAGATTGGTCGGGGTGCCCTGCGGAGCGGCGTAGTCGGCGGCAATGTCGAGAGCCTCGGCGTTAAGGAGGATTTTCAAGACCTCGGCATCGTGCGGCAGCAAATCACCGGTCGGTTGGAGCACGAAGCGGACGCGTTTGTTGCTGGGGATATTGTAGGTGGAACGCAGATTGCGTCCGGCGAGCACGGTATCGTATTTAGCGTTCGCAGCCTTTTCCGCTTCGGATGTAAGGCCGTAATGTTGCTTGAAATCCTCCTCAAAAGGTTTCGGCCAGTGAGCGAACATAATCGTGTCGCCACCCTGCCTGGCGGGCAGGTCGTCGCGGAAACCGAGGCTTTCCCAAAGTTCCTCGGTGATAAATGGCAAAAATGGATGAAACAATCGCAGGGTGTGCGCAAGGATGAAGTCGATCACGGCCAGCGTGTTCGCGCGCAGCGGATAAGCGGCAGCAACTTCGGCGGCCGACATCGGGACTTCCGTCGGCAGCGGGACGCGACCGAGCGCGGCTTTACTGGCTTCGAGATACCAGTCGCAATATTCGCTCCAAAAGAAACGATACAGCGCGTTTGCCGCGTCGCTGAAACGATACTCGTCCAGCGCGGTGGAAACTTCGCGAATCGCCACGTCGAGCCGGAGAAGAATCCAGCGGTCGTCCGAGGTGAGCAGCGTGGGATTTATTTCACCCTCGATTTCGCTGCCTGCGCCTTCATACATCTGACGAAAACGGGCGGCGTTCCAGAGTTTCGTGCAGAAATTACGACCGAGTTCGACGTTTTTTTCATCAAACAAAATGTCGGCACCCAGCGGAGCGGAACGCATCACGCCGAAGCGCAGGGCATCGGCTCCGTATTGGGCGATGATGTCGAGCGGATCGGGCGAATTACCGAGCGATTTGGACATTTTACGTCCCTGTTTGTCGCGAATAATGCCGGTAAAATAGACGTTTTTAAACGGCATTTCGCCCATCCATTCGTAGCCAGCCATAATCATGCGTGCGACCCAAAAGAAAATAATGTCGGGCCCGGTGACGAGATCGGTGGTCGGGTAAAACTTGGCGAGTTCGGGAGTTTTTTCCGGCCAGCCCATGGTGGCAAACGGCCAGAGCCACGAGGAAAACCAGGTGTCGAGCACATCGGGATCCTGTTTCCAAGGGGACTCTTGGGACTTATTTACCGCATCTGACCCATCACCGGGAGCCTCCAAACCACAATAAACCTCCCCTGTTTCCTGATGATACCACACCGGAATGCGATGCCCCCACCAGAGTTGTCGGCTAATGCACCAGTCTTGCAGACCACCAAGCCAATGGTCATAGACTTTGGCCCAGCGAACAGGATAGAAATGCATCTTGCATTCTTTCTCATTGACATTGGATAACAGATCAGTTAAGGAAACTTGCGTGCTTGGTGCAGGCTGGAGACCCAACTTTCCCGCAAGGGAATGCGCTCCCAGAGGTTTACCGTCAGGCACTCTTTCTTCCGTTTGCCTGATTTCTGGTTGTTCAACGCACCTCCTGGCTTGTTCCACACTCGGATATTTTAGAAACCACTGCTCGCTCAGGCGGGGTTCGACGACCACATCGGCGCGTTCACTGTAACCGACGTTGTTTTGATAGGGATCCTCTTTTTCCAGCGAACCCATTTCGCCTAGCATCTCGACGACTTTTTTCCTAGCTTCGAAACGGTCCAGGCCCTCCAAATCGCCACCCGCAAGCGCGTCCATCACGCCACGCGGATCGATCACCTCGATGCTCTCCAATTGATGACGTTGACCGATCTCAAAGTCGGCCTTGTCGTGCGCGGGCGTGACTTTTAGCACCCCGGTGCCGAAGGCGATGTCGATGCTTTCCTCGGCCACAATCGGAATGGCGGCCTGGTTTTCCAAAGGCAACGGACGACGCACGTGCTTGCCGATGAGATGAGCATAGCGCGGATCGTTCGGGTTGACCGCAATCGCCGTGTCACCGGGAATAGTTTCCGGGCGGGTCGTCGCAATGGTTAGGAAAGTGCCGGGCGACTCGACGACCTCGACTTTGAAGTAGGTGAGAAACCCGTTCGTCGGCTTCATAATCACCTCTTCGTCGCTCAGAGCGGTAAGCGCGACAGGACACCAGTTCACCATGCGTTTGCCGCGATAGATGAGTCCTTTTTTATAAAGATCGACGAAAACGCGCTGCACGCAGACAGAGTATTCCGGATCCATCGTAAACCGGGTGCGCGACCAATCGCACGAAGCTCCGAGGGCGCGGAGTTGCTTCAAAATTTTACCACCGTATTCCTCTTTCCATTCCCAGATTTTTTCGACTAGCTTCTCGCGTCCGAGATCGTCGCGATGTTTCATCGTGCCTGCTTTGCGGAGCGATTTCTCGACGACGTTCTGCGTGGCGATACCCGCGTGATCCGTCCCCGGCAACCACAGCACTTCCCTGCCCAACATGCGGGCACGGCGGGCCAGAATATCCTGGATCGTATTGTTTAAAACGTGGCCTAGCGTAAGCACGCCAGTGACGTTGGGGGGTGGAATGACGATGGAATACGGCTCTTTGGTGGAGTGGGGGTTGGCGGTAAAAAAGCCTTTTTCCAGCCATTCGGCATACCATTTTTCTTCAATGGCTTGAGGTTCATACGTTTTGGGAATTTCGGGCATGGGAGAGGTGTTCTAAGTCAAAAATCGCTAAGATTTAAGCACTTTCTGTGAAAATTTTTACTCTGGCAAATTGCTTTCGTCGGCACTTTTCCTCGGACCCGGCGGCCATTGAATCTTATCACTCGTAAACAACATGGCATTGGAAAAGCCACTCACGGCAAACTCCGCCACCGCACCGTGGATCGCCGCCAGAAGTTTAAAATTGCCATTCTTTTTGCCTGGTAAAAGACTGGTGCGGGGCGATATCGCATCGGCAAAAACCGGCACCAACGGCAACCCCTTCCCGGTGATCAGCCAAAGCCCCCCCTCAAAGATGGCAGGCTTCACTGTAATCGTGCCCTTTTTCGACGGAAAAAGGGGGTTCTCGATCAGGGCCACGCGATGCGCCTCTTCCATCGGCAATAATCCATTGGCCACGATCCGGCCCTCCTCCACGCCGAAATGTTCGAGCGAGTGTATCTCCTTTTGCAATAAAGTCTTCCACTCGGCCACTCCCGCACTGGAATTTTCTTTTTGGATAAGTCTAAATTTCTCGCCCTTCGCCTGACGACTCAACAAAGCAATGCGACTGCCATCAGTCGAAGCGACCAGAAACGATTCCTCAATTTCAGCCGCCAACCCTCGCAAACCCTCGCCTTCCAGCGAAAATTCCGTCAGCCCCTCCCGCTCCGACACTACCCAGATCGAGGCCTCGTTTCCAGCGATAATCCCGCGAATCTCCCCGATCTCGGGTAAATCCAAAGGCAAAAAAACCGCGTGTTCACTTCGCAAAACCGTTTTTCCATCCGACACAAAATAACGCTCCCCAGACACGGTCAGCCACCGTATCCCCGGCGGCACCCGCGACACCACCTCGCTCTGGCGGGTCGCCGCAGCCCAACGCACCAATTCCCGATCCCGCACTCCCAGCACTCCCTTGGCATCCGCCGCCAACGCCCGCACCTCCGCATAATCCCCTTCCCACACCTCCGAATTGCCATCCGCCAGCGCAAATTGCTCGATTTTTCCCTCGCGCAACACCACCGCCTCGGTGGCTGTCGTCGTCCAGGCCGTGGGTTCACCCGCCAAAGGTCTGCTCCACGACACCGAACCATCGGGGCGATACGAAAAAATCCCCCATTTTTCCTCACTGTTTTTTTGCACCGCCAAAAATTCGCGGTTGGGCAAAACCAGCACGCCCCAGGTCGCCACGGGCGTGTTTTCCGGTGCCTCCGGATCGATCCAGTCGTTTAAATGATAAGCCACACCCTCCAGACCAATCGCTCCCAAGACCACCCCGCGAAACTCGTAATTTCCTGCGGGAGCCTCCTTCCCCGCATCATTTTTTCCATCCCAGGCAAGCAAATACCCATTCATTGCCGACGGCACGTCATCCGAGGAGACGTGGCTCAACAAGACCCGCACGCATTCCCCTTTTTCGTTGAAGACACCCGCCGAGACAGTGCCATCCATCGGCGGCGGTGCCACCTCCGCCTTGACAATTTCGACGGCAAACGCCATGCCCGAAAGAAGCCACCACAAGATGAAAACACGACGCAACACCATTACCTCCCCGGCATTTTATCCGTCGCTGTTTTCCCTCGCTTCGATTCTTGCATGAGCCAAAGAATATCAGGTCTTCAAAATCGGTCCAATTTTTCCTTGCCCGCCCTCCTTGCCTCCTTGTCCACCTCCCATTAAGGTCACAGTCATGATTTTTTTCGATAAAGACGACACCACCACCGCCACTCCCACCCGCACCGAAATTCCTTTGCACGACACCTGGGACCTGGCTCTGCTCTACCCCGGCCCTGAGGATTGGGACGCCGCTTTCGAGCAGGTAAAATCGGCCTACCCCGCTCTCGAAGCCTACCGGGGACGACTCGGCGAATCGCCCGAAACCCTCCTCGCCACTTTCGAACTCGATAAATCTCTCGACCTGCAATGCGAACGCCTCGGGCATTTTGCCAGCCTTAAATTTTCCGAGGACAGCTCCGATCCCGCAAATCTGGAACGGCAGTCCCGCCTGCAAAACCTCTGGACCCTGCTCGGCGAATCCGCCGCTTTTATCACCCCCGAGATCGTCGCCATCCCCGACGACACCTATGCCGCCTGGCTGGCCACCGACCTGCTCGCGCCCTGGCGCAACCGGCTCGAACGCATTCGTCGTCGCAAAAAACACACCCTCTCCGCCGCCGAGGAACGCCTCCTGGCTCTCTCCGGCGCTGTAATTCATGGCCATTCCGAGACCTTTTCCCAACTCACCAACGTCGATTTTAAATTCGGCACCCTCCCCGATGCCAAAGGCGTGGAACGGCCCCTCACCCAAAGCAGTTTCTCCTCCTTCCTGCTCTCGCCCGATCCCGAGGTTAGAAAAAAAGCCTTCCACCAGTTCTATCAGGAATTCATCGATCATCGATTCACCATCGCCTCCACCCTGGCCTCCTCCGTGCGCGGCGACGTTTTCCATGCCCGCGCCCGCAACCATCCCTCGGCACTCGAAGCCTCCCTTTACTCCGATGCCATCCCCGTCTCCGTCTATCAAAATCTCATCAGCACCGTCCACGACTATCTTCCCGCCCTGCACGAATATTATGCCTTGCGTCAGCGGGTGCTGGCTTTGCCCGAACTGCATGTCTATGATACCTATGTGCCGCTCGTCTCCGAGATCGACACGCACGTGAGCTTCGACGAAGCCATCGAAAAAGTCGTCACCAGCCTCGCACCACTCGGCGCGGAATACACCACCGCGCTTGCCGCCGGACTCCGCGGACGCTGGTGCGACCGCTACGAGAGCAAAGGCAAACGCAGCGGCGCATTTTCCTCCAGCAGCTACGGCAACCCGCCCTACATTCTCATGAATTTCAAGGCCGACGTTTTCTCCGATGTCTATACCCTGGCTCACGAGGCCGGGCACTCCATGCACACCTGGTTTTCCCAGCGCGAACAAACCTTCCAGGATTATCATTACCCGATTTTTCTCGCCGAAGTCGCCTCCACCTTTAACGAAAACCTGCTCACGCATCATTTGTTGGCAACCACCAGCGACCCACGGTTGCGCGCCTACCTTATCAACCGCCAGATCGACGACCTGCGCGGCACCCTTTTTCGCCAGACCATGTTTGCCGAATTTGAAAAACTCATTCACGAAATCGAAGAGCGCGGCGAGGCCCTGACGCTCGACGTCTTCCAGCAGACCTATCGTGGTTTGCTCACCGCCTATTTTGGTCCCGGAGTGGTGCTCGATCCGCAACTCGATCTCGAATGCCTGCGAATCCCGCATTTTTACAGTGCCTTCTATGTTTACAAATATGCCACCGGCCTTTCCGCCGCCAGCGCCCTCTCCGACCGGGTATTGCACGGTGGACAAAAAGAACTCGGCGATTATCTCGGCTTCCTCCAGTCGGGAGGCTCCCGTTTCCCACTCGAAACCCTGCAATCCGCCGGCGTCGATATGTCCTCACCCGCTCCGATTCGCGCCACGTTGGAACTTTTCAAAAAACGTGTCGCCGAACTCGACGAACTTCTTTAATTCATCCGCCCCGTTTTCTTCCTTTTGTAAATAAATTCATCCTCGATGAAGCGTCCTCCCTCCGATCTTTTTGAGATTTCTTATCAGTATTTGGAGGCTTTAATCGGTCGATTACCCGACAGTTTGCGCGTGGAAGCGCAGCGGATCGGCTTCATTCTGCACGATCGTGACGAGGAAAATCAGGAATACGACACCCTGGGGGATTACACCGATTACCTCGAAAGAATCACCCTTTACACCCACGCCCTGCACGATTTTTGCGCAGAAGAATCCCTCGATTATCTGGAACAACTCGAAATTACCTACCTGCACGAACTGGGGCATCACCTCGGTTTATCGGAGGAGGATGTCGAGCGCCGGGGTTTATCCTAAAACAGCGAGGCTTTAGGAAACTGCGTAAGAAGCCGCGCGCCAAACCGCCCGCCCTCCTCCCTCCTCTCTCCTTTTTTACGCACCTCTTTATTTCCTGTTGCCAAGAAAAACAGTTCATTTATTGTCGTCCCCTCCCCAAATCCCCCCACCCCAAACCTCTCCCCCATGTTTCTGTCCCACCCCCTTCCGTTGCTGTCGTTTTCGCTCACTCAATCCAGTGTTTGGATCGCGCTGGCCGCCGGACTTTCCAGCCTGGTCGTCGCAGCGTTTCTTATTCGCTCGATTTTAAGGGAATCCGCCGGCAATGAACGCATGCGCCAGATCGCCGGTGCCATCGAAGAAGGTGCCAAGGCGTATCTCGGGCGTCAGATTCGCTCCATTGCCCTCATCTCCGTCATCATCACCGCCCTGGTGGCCTGGTTTAAGGATGTGCCCACCGCCGTTGGGTTCGTCGTGGGTGCGGTCTGCTCGCTGGCGGCGGGGTTCATTGGCATGCGCGTAGCCGTGGTGGCCAACGTGCGCACAGCCCAGGGCGCCACGGTGAGTCCGAAAAAAGCGCTGCAGATCGCCTTTAATGGCGGTGCCGTGACCGGCCTGCTCGTGGTGGGCCTGGCGTTGCTTTCCATCGGTATTTTTTGGCTGGCCATGAACGCGATTCAACCCAATAAAGCGCTTTCCAGCCTCGTCGGAGTGGCTCTTGGAGCATCCCTGATCTCTGTTTTTGCCCGTCTGGGTGGCGGTATTTACACCAAAGCCGCCGATGTGGGAGCCGATTTGGTCGGCAAAGTGGAGCAAAATCTGGAAGAAGACGACCCCCGAAATCCCGCGACCATCGCCGATAATGTGGGCGATAACGTGGGCGATTGCGCTGGAATGGCAGCGGATGTTTTTGAGACATACGCAGTGAGCCTCATCGGTGCCGTCCTCGTGGGTTTGCTCACCACGGGCGATGCGAATGCGGTGGCATTTCCCTTTTTACTCGGGGGTGTGGCGATCATCGCTTCGATGCTCGGGATTTTATTCGTCAATAAAACCAGTCTCAAACCCTCCAGCGCCCTGCTCGGCGGAGTGGCCGTGAGCGGATTGCTCAGTGCGGCGGCGTTTTTCCCGATTGCCCACACGCTTTTCCCCAATGGATTGGTGATAACCGATATTTTAAGTGGCGGAAAAGTGACCTATTCATCGACCCAATTATTTCTCGCCTCGCTCGTGGGCCTGGTGATGACGGTGGTGGCGGTGGCGATCACAAATTATTATACTTCGACCGAATACGCGCCCGTGCGCAAAATCGCAGAATCGTCGGAGACCGGGCACGCGACGAACATTATCGCAGGTCTGGCGATTGGCCAGCACGCCACGGCGCTGCCGGTATTGGCGATCTGCTCCTCGATCTGGGCGAGCTATGCGTGTGGCGGACTTTACGGCATCGCCATCGCAGTGATGGCGATGCTCTCCATGTCGGGTATCATCATTTCCCTCGATGCGTTCGGACCGATCACCGACAACGCCGGCGGGGTGGCGACCATGAGTAAATTACCACCCGAAGTGCGGGCTGTGACCGATGAATTGGATGCCGTGGGGAACACGATGAAAGCGGTCACGAAAGGGTATGCCATCGCCAGCGCAGGCCTGGCGGCAGTGGTCTTGTTCGGGAGTTATTTCGTCGATCTCAAGCATCATTTGGAAACTGTGCGCGGCCTCAGCGGAGCAGCTTTGGAGAACGCCCTGGATTTTTCATTGAAAGATCCCAACATCATCATCGGACTCTTTATCGGTGGCCTGCTGCCGTATTTGTTTGCCGCCTTCAGCATGAGCGCGGTCGGCCGGGCAGCCGGGGCGGTGGTCACCGAAGTGCGGCGTCAGCTCAAGCTCAAACCGGGGATTTTAACCGGTGAGGACACGCCCGAATACGGCACCTGCGTCGATATCGTGACCAAGGCGGCATTAAAGGAAATGATCATTCCCGCATTGCTGCCGGTGGTGGCAGTGTTAATCGTCGCAGCCGTGCCCGATGGCGCGAAGATTCTGGGAGGTGTATTGGTGGGAAGTATTGTGACGGGATTGTTTTTGGGCATCTCGATGACTTCCAGTGGTGGTGCGTGGGACAACGCAAAAAAATACATCGAGGATGGACATCACGGTGGCAAACATAGCGAGGCGCATAAAGCCAGTGTGACCGGCGATACCGTGGGCGATCCGTATAAGGACACCGCAGGCCCGGCGATCAACCCAATGATCAAAGTGGTGAACATCGTGGCGATATTGATTATTCCGATCTTTTTTTAAAGGTCGGATTGCTGCGATCCCATTTGGATTTGCCGAGAGTTCCTACCACTTTGGCAATGGCGGGCTTTTCTCCAAAAGACCTTGCACTCTTGCTGCGTAACGCAACATCTCGGGCGAAGGACGCAAGGGGTGGCGTTTCCTGGGGTTGGGCAGGCTGGCGGTTAGCATGGCGCTTTGCCTCGGAGTTAGCTTTTTTGCCGGCACACGCCAGTAATGCATGGCGGCGGCATCTGCGCCATAAAGTTGATCCCCGGTTTCGATAACGTTGACATACAACTCAAAAATACGTTTTTTGGTTAACATGGTTTCCATCAAAATCGTGAACCACACCTCCAGCGGTTTTCTCACCCAGGAACGTCCCTGCCAGAGAAAGAGAGATCGGGCACATTGCATGGTAATGGTGGAAGCTCCGCGCGGGGGACGTCCGGTGCGTTGCGCCTGCGCGATGGCTTGATCGACCTCGATCCAATCGAAGCCTTGGTGGGTAAAAAAACGGGCGTCCTCGGTCTGCCAGACTGCTTTTTGAAAATGGGGCGAGACTTCGGAGAGCGGCACGAAACGATAGGAGGGCCTGGCCTGGGGAGCCTGCCCGGCAAGAAGGCGGCGTCCTAGCATCAACGGCGTCGCAACGGGATCGAGATAACGCACCGTCAATACCAGAAGAGGCGGCAGAAAGAGAAGCGCGAGGAAAGTGACCAAAAAAATTCGCATCAAAAGCACACGCCAACCACGGCCCGGAGGTTTGGCTGCTTTGCGCGGGGCAGATTCCGGTTTGGTCGCGTTCCGGGGTTTCCTAGCCACGATAGGGAGCCATGGCGGCGAGCATTTCGCGCACAGCGGTTTCGAGTCCCACAAGAATGCTTCGCGATACGATGGAATGGCCGATGTTTAACTCCTGCAAACCGGGAATGTCCAGGATGCGGGCGATGTTTACGTAATTGATGCCGTGCCCGGCGTTCACGATGAGACGTTTTTTTTGGGCAAGCTGGGAGGCATCGGTGAGCCGGGCGAGTTCGTCGGTCTGGGCCTGGCCCTCTGCGTTGGCAAATGCGCCGGTGTGGAGTTCGATCATTTCGACACCGAGGGCAGCAGCGGCTTCGATCTGGGTATGTTCGGGGTCGATAAACAGGCTCACGCGAATTCCTGCCGACTGGAGGCGTGTGATCGTGGGCGTGAGTGCTTTGAAATGGCGCACGGCGTCGAGTCCGCCTTCGGTGGTAATTTCCTGCCGGTTTTCGGGCACGAGACAGACGTCGTCGGGAAGCACGCGAAGGGCGATCTCAAGAATTTCCCGGGTGTTGCCCAGTTCGAGGTTGAGCTTGGTGACGACACTTTTGCGGAGGGCAAAAAGATCGACGTCCTGAATGTGACGCCGGTCGGCCCGGAGATGAATGGTTATGCCCAGGGCACCGGCGCGTTCGCAGGCGGAAGCGGCTTCGAGAATGCGCGGCTCAGAATTGGGATGTCCGAGCTGGGTGGAGTAGCGAGCCTGGCGCAGGGTGGCTACGTGATCAATATTGACTCCTAAGTGCATGACCCACTTTCCGTCCGCTTTCCGCAATCCGCAATCCGCTTTCCGCAATCCGCTTTCCGAATTTCGTATTCGTTTAATGTCGAAAATGACGGATACCCGTGAAGACCATGGCGATTTTGCGCTCGTTGGCAGCGGCAATCACCTCTGGATCGCGCACGGAGCCGCCGGGTTGAATGGCGCAGGTGGCACCCGCTTCGGCAGCGGCAATGAGGCCATCGGGAAACGGAAAAAAAGCGTCGCTGCACACCGCACTGCCTTTGAGGGAGAGGCCAGCTTCGCCAGCTTTCCAGACGGCAATGCGGGAGCTATCGACGCGCGACATTTGCCCGGCACCGATGCCGAGGGTGCGATCTTTGCTGGCATAGACGATGGCGTTGGATTTAACGTGTTTGACAATTTTCCACCCAAAAGCCATCGCGCGCATCTCATCGGCGGTGGGCGGACGTTCGGTGACGACTTTTCCCTCCATCCCGGTGAAAGTGCCGCGATCCACATCCTGCACGAGCACGCCACCCAGGACAGCCCGGTAATCGAGTTCGTGGGCGCTGCTGGCTGGAAGATTGGCCATGCGCATCAGGCGGAGATTTTTCTTTTTTTGTAAAAGAGCGCGGGCGTCAGGCTCGAAATCGGGGGCGATAATCACTTCGCTAAAAATCTCCCCGATGGCGCGGGCAAGCGCTTCGGTAAGTGGCCGATTGGTGATGATGACGCCGCCAAACGGAGCTTGTTTATCGGTGGCAAACGCCTTCAGCCAGGCCTCGCGCAAATCGGGATCGGTGCCGACGCCGCAGGGATTGGTGTGTTTGAGAATGGCTACGGTCGGTTCGTTAAATTCGAAAATGAGGCGTCCGGCGGCGCTGATGTCGAGGATGTTGTTGTAGGAAAGTTCCTTGCCGTGGAGTTGCTGGAAATGGTCGTTAAAATGCCCGTAAAGAGCAGCTTCCTGGTGGGGATTTTCTCCGTAACGCAGGCGCTGGGTGAGCGGCAGGGAAAGGGAAAAATTCGTGCCGCACTGTTGTTCGCGGTTAAGAAAAGTGGAAATAAGTTGATCGTAACGAGCCGTGAGTTGGAAAGCTTTAATGGCGAGTTTTTCGCGCAGAGCGAGCGTGGTGTTAACGTCATTTTCGGCGAGTTCGGCCAGCACTGCGTCGTAATCTGCGGGATCGGTGACAACCGTGACGGAGCGATAATTTTTGGCCGCGCTACGGAGCATGGAGGGGCCTCCGATGTCGATTTGTTCGATGGCTTGTTCGAGGGTTACGTCGGTCTTGGAGATGGTTTCCTCGAAGGGATAAAGGTTTACCACGACGAGATCGATGGGATCAATTCCGGCAGAGGCAGCTTCCTTGCGATGTTGCTCATTGTCGCGCAGGAAAAGCAGCCCTCCGTGGACTTTGGGATGGAGGGTTTTAACGCGTCCACTCATCATTTCCGGGAAATTGGTGAGATCGGAGACATCCTGGCACGCGATCCCTTCGTTGCGAAGCAGAGTGGCGGTGCCGCCTGTCGAAATGAGGGTGATCCCAAGTTCGACAAGTCTTGTGGCAAAAGGAACGAGTCCCGCCTTGTCGGATACGGAAAGAAGGGCGCGCTGTATTTTCATCGTGGCGCGTAGATTGGCGGGGGGCGGGATAAATTGCAATGTCGATTGTGTCGTAAAAAGAGCGACAAAGGCACCATGAAAATCGATGGAGCATGCCGACTAC
>JBBRFA010000071.1:0-18609 GCA_038225185.1 Chthoniobacterales bacterium | reverse complement strand
TTAATCCCGGCGGGCCGGGACTCAGCCACTGAGCTACTCGGGAACGGAGTTTAAAAGTCGTTCCCGTATGGTTCGGGCTGACTTCCAGCTTTTAATCTCTTGTTCCCTTCGCATTGCAGTGGCTCGATCTGGATGTTCTTCGCTCCAAACAATTTTCCACGGTCCATTTTTTCGCGTGTATTTGCCTTCTGAAGCTCCCTTTGCATTATGATCCTTAAGACGCAATTCCAAATTCCAAGTCTGGCCAATATAAAATTTTCCATCTAGATTTTCGAGAACATAGACCCAAAACATATTGGTAAAATGGCTCCCGAGGTAGGATTTGAACCTACGACCAATCGATTAACAGTCGATCGCTCTACCACTGAGCTACTCGGGAAGTGTCTCCTTTGCGGGATGCAAAAGTGAACCATTACACCCCGACAGGCAAGAAGTTTATTGGTTTTTTTGGCGACACTCCTCAAGCACCCCCACACATGAGAACCTGGTATTTTGCTTTTAAAACTTAACTTGTGCAAACTATTAAAAAAACTAATAAGCGGACGCCAAAAGCTCAGTTTTACCGATTGCAAAGCCTTCAAAAACGCCCGTTTTATCACGAATGATTATCAATTGTGATAAAAAAGAATGCGTAATTGCTATCCTCCGAAACCATAAGTAGCTGTCGGCCAGCTACTTAACTCATTATTTTCGACAAAATTATCCTTGGCACGGCCAGTGCTTAAGATAATTGTATGAAAACTCCCGCTTTCGCCACTTTTCGCAGCCTTTCTTTTCTTTTCGTCGCGCTGATTTCCGGCGGTCTGGGAGCGGTTGCCCAAGCGCAATTACAGCAGGTTTCTTCGACTCCTTATGATCGTCAAATGACTCCTGTGCGCAACATTCTCGAACAAAGAACGCAGGGCAATGGCGATATTTCCCTCACCGAACTCAATTCCTACATGCGCGAATTGCGGTCGATTCCCTATCAATACAGTCTCAATTGGAAAACGCCCGAGCAAGTGCAGTCCGAGTTCAAAGCCGATTGCAAAGCAAAAGCCATCGCCCTGTATTCCATCCTCAAACAACGCGGTGTGGGCGATGTTCGTCTCGTTATTGGTATGAGAACGAAAAAAAGCAAAATCACCCACGCCTGGCTGGAAATGGATCAAAACGGCAAAACTTATCTGCTCGATCCCACTTATTACAATCGTATCCGCACTCTCTCCGACGAACGCCGCGGGAACTACGTGCAAAACTACGCTTACGAAGACGGTAAAAAATTCCGGATCTAATACCAAGGTTTAGATCGGTCACCGGATCAAGGCGGGCCGGCGACTCTCAAAGTGGACGAGCTTTGGAAAAAGGCTGACTTTCCATTTTTATCCTTCCCGGTCTTTCAAGAATCTGTTTTTTTCCTGCCATGCTTAAATTGCCGCCGGGACCGTTTGAGGGTTTTATTTTTGATTGCGATGGAACGATTGCCGATACCATGCCCCTGCATTACACGGCCTGGCAGTCAGCTTTGGGGCGATGGGGTGCGGCATTGCCGGAGGATCTTTTTTATCGTTTGGGCGGGACGAAGACAGAGCGGGTGGCCGAAATCGTGAAGGAACGGGCTGGCGCGGATTTTTCCGTTACCGAGATGGTGCAGGCGAAAGAGGATTTTTTTGTGAGTCATCTCGGCGAGGTGCAACCCATTTTGCCGGTGGTCGAAATCATTCGTGCCTGGGAGGGGAAAGTGCCGATGGCCGTGGCTTCGGGCGGTATGGAGGGGGTGATCACGCTGATTTTGGAGAATCTCGGGCTTGTGGAGTATTTCGATGCGGTGGTGACGGCGGAAGATGTGGTTTACGGCAAACCGCATCCGGAGACTTTTTTACGGGCGGCTCATTTGCTGGGTGTGACGCCGCAGAAATGCCTGGTTTTTGAAGACAGCCCCACGGGGATCGAAGCAGCGGAAGCGGCGGGGATGGCATGGGTGGAAGTGACTCGCGAAATCCGCTGATGAGAGATAAAGGCAATTTTACAAACGAGTGCTTGCGACAGATTCCGCAGGAGAGTAAATAACGCTCGAACTTTTTTCTCATGAACAGTCGCTTTTGTCTCACCTTAGTCGCTCTGCTTTTTTTTTCCGTAACCCTGCCACAGGTGGTCGGGGGAGAGGACTCTGCCGTTGCGATGGGCGATCCATTGGCCTGCAAGTTGGTGATCGAACCCAGTTCGACCAAATTATCCATTGCAAAAGCCGATCTGGTGGTGAGTGCGCTCAAACATGATGACGCCAGTTATCAGGGAATTTATGCGATTACGGTGTCGCCTTTTACCTTTAAAAACGATCACGGCAAGCTGGTGTTGAATGCTCCAAGTGAAAATGTGTTGCGTCTGGCTCGTGGCGAAACCATGGAATTCATTGGAAAAGCCACCAGCGATCGCGATGGCAAGATCAAAGGAATCAAAGGCAAGGCGTCACCAGTGACCAAGGATCGTGGATCGGTCAAATTCACCGTGAACACGGAGGATGGTGATCTTGTTTTTAATTCCACCTACCGGATTGTGCCGCAGAAAGAAAAAACGGCGCGTCGCTAAGAGGAGCGCGCCGCGTTCTGGGGAGCGTTAACCGACTCGGCCAAAACGGATTTATTATTTGCTTTAAAGTTTCCAGACGGTGTGGCCGGCGACGATGGTGCGCACGGCTCGTCCGGTGAGAGTCTTGCCGTGAAAAGGGGTGTTACGACTGCGGCTGGCCGATTTTTCCTTATCCACGGTCCAGACCAGGGAGGGATCGAGCAGGGTGATATCCGCTGGCGCGCCCACGGCCAGCGTGCCACGATCGAGGCCTAGCAGCCGGGCGGGTTCGATGGTTAGCAAGGCGATGAGGCGGGGCAGATCGATGGCTTTTTTCTGATGCACAAGAATATCGTGAAAGAGGCCAAACTCGGTCTCCAGACCCAGGATGCCGAAGGGTGCCTGGTCGAATTCGACTTCTTTTTCATACTGACAATGCGGCGCGTGGTCGCTGGCCAGGATGGTGATCGTGCCATCGGCGATGCCTTCGATGAGAGTATCGATGTCGCGAGCTGTGCGCAGCGGGGGATTCATTTTGAAATTGGTATCGAAGCCGCGGAGCGATTCGTCGGTGAGGGCGATGTGATGCGGGCAGACTTCGCCAGTGAGCGGGATGCCGCGTTTTCTAGCTTCGCGTAAAATGCGCACGCTGCCTCCGCTGCTGAGGTGCTGGCAGTGGATCGGAGCCTGGCAGAGATCGGCCAGCAGGGCGTTGCGTTGCACGATCAGCTCCTCCCCGAGGGCGGGCCAGCCGGGCAGACCCAGCTCGATGCTGACGCGGCCTTCGTGCATTACACCCTTGCCGACCACATTGTAATCCTGGCAATGATCCATCACCACCAGGCCAAACATGCGGGCATATTCCAAGGCGCGGCGCATCACCTCGGCGTTTTGAATACAATGGCCATCGTCGGTAAGAGCCACGATCCCGGCTTGTTTCATCGCGCCGACGGGGGCGAGTTCCTCCCCTGCGATGCCTTTGGTGATGGCACCTGCGACAAAAACATTGATCACGCCTTCAGTTGCGGCTTTTTCCCGAATCCAGGAGACCACGCTGGGGCTGTCCACCGTGGGGCTGGTGTTGGGCATGGCGACGACGGAGGTAAATCCGCCGGCGGCTGCGGCCCGGGTGCCGCTGGCGATGGTTTCCTTGGCCGATTGGCCGGGTTCGCGGAGATGAACGTGACAATCGATGAGGCCGGGTGCAATCAGCAGGCCAGTGCAATCGAGGGTGCTGGTTTCCGCTGGTGGAGGGGTGGCTGGATCGGCGATGAGGCCATCGATCACGAGCAGGTCGCCGATTTCGTCGCGGTGGTTGGCGGGATCGATGATGCGCCCGTTTTTAAGAAGGAGAGAAGACATGCAAAAAGATTATGTCTGCAATTCGTGTCCAGTGCGACAACGATTGGCAACCTTCGAATTGGCGGCGCTAAACCATGCCGAGCTTCATTTTACCGACTTCGCTGATCATGTGCTGGTTCCATGGCGGATCCCAGACGAGGATCACCTCTGCTTCGTCCACTCCGGGCACGGTGACCACGCGGCTGCGGGCGTCCTCGGCAATGGTGGGACCCATTCCGCATCCGGGAGCGGTCAGGGTCATTTTGATTTCAACCTTGGTTTTGGCGTCATCGGTGTTGAGGATCTGGCAATCATAGACCAGGCCGAGATCGACGATATTGACCGGGATTTCGGGATCATAGACGTTGCGGAGTTGGTCCCAGACTTTTTCGGGATCGACATCGCCATCGTGCGGTTCGGCGACAGCGACGGGTGTGGCCGTGGGCGCGGCGAGATCGATGCCGAGGGCGTCGGCATCCACGTCGGCGATGCGGGCGAGACCTTGTTCGGAGGCCACGGTGTAAGTGCCGCCGAGAGATTGCGTAATGTAAACGCGGCTCCCTTCGAGGAGGGTGATTTTATCGCCGCTGGGAATGCGAACGGCGGGTGTGTCGCGGGTGAGGAGAATTTCCTGGTTTGAGTCCATAATTTAAATACTGAAAGGCTGAAATGCTGAAATGCTGAAAGGCTGAAAGGCTGAAAGGCTGAAGGGCTGAAAGGCTGATAGGCTGAAAGGGTTGACCTTAGTGGAGGATGATTTTTATTTTTTGATCTGGGGTGGAGGCGGAGGTGAGTTGACCGAAAAGGGTGGGGGAGCCGATAGGTGTGGTTGCGGGAGCGGACGTTGGTGCGAGGGCGTTGCGGAGGGCGCCTTCGACGAGTTGGGCGCAATGGATTTTCATGGGTGGAAGTGGGCCGAGCGGGGCGGAAAGGTCGGTGCCGTTGAGGGCGAGAGCTTCGTCGATGGATTTGCCGCGGAGCATTTCGGTGGCGACACTGGCGACGGCGATGGCGGTTTCGCAGCCAAAAGTCTGGAAGGTGGCGCGATCGATGACTTTCTGTCCGTTGTCATCGCGGAATTTCACCCACATGCGAAGCATGTCGCCGCAATCGGCACTGCCGACGGTGCCGACGGCGTCGGCGTCGGGGAGTTCTCCGAGGTTTTGCGGGTTGCGGGTGGCTTCCTCAAGGCGATCGTTGAAAGTCTGGGCGTCGGACATTGTGCGAGATAGTGTTATAAGTCCTGGAAGTCTTTAAAGATATTAAAGGACCTACTCGAGATGGTAACGCGGCAGCGAGGGATCGATTTGCTGGCTCCAGGCGTCGATGCCACCGTGGAGAGCGCGGACTTCGGAGAAACCGTGCCCGGCAAAATAGGCGGCGGCATCGAGGGCGCGTTTCCCTTGATGATCGACAATGATGAGCAGAGCTTCGCGATCCCATTGGCTGGTGATTTCCGAGAGGAGTTCCTGGGTAAAAAGGGTGGAGCCGGGAATGTGCACGGCTTCGAATTCTTCGCGGGTGCGAATGTCGAGTAAACGAGCGGACGGAAGAGCGGCGGCTTCCTCGGGGGTGATGAGCGATTTTTCGTCTTCCTCGCGGCTTTTTTCGAGAAATTCGAGCACGTCGCCGACGGGGAGTTTCTCGTTTCGGAAACAGACTTCGGCAAGGGTTTCCTCGGGGCGAAAACCACAACTGCTGCATCCTCCAATGTGATATTGACGGAAAAGGGCACGTTGAGCACCGGGATAAAGGTTCAGAAGTCCGGCCATGGTAAGGTCGGGATGGAAGACAGAGGTAAGCGCGGACATGCTGAAAAATCAGGCAGGTTGCCCGGTGAGTCCACCGGGGAATTCGGGTGTGGGCAGGGGTGGTGGCGCGACGGGGGTAGTGGTTTTTTCTTCGCCGCCGACCGGGGTGCCGGTGATGGGTGGGGGAGGATTTTTCATGGAACCTCTTTCCACGAGGTCGCGGGTTTGTTCACCGGTGAGGGTTTCGAATTCGAGGAGAGCTTTGGCGATGAGTTCGAGTTGGGGGCGATGGGTCTCGATGAGGTGTTGGGCCTTGGCATAGGCGTCGTCGCAAAGTTTGCGCACTTCGAGATCGATTTCGAGGGCGGTGGCTTCGGAATAATTGCGGGGTTTGGCACTGCCCATAAAGGTGATGTCGTCGCCTTCGGAGTAGCCGACCATGCCCATTTTTTCACTCATGCCCCAGTCGCAGACCATTTTGCGAGCCATGGAGGTGGCCTGCCGGATGTCGCCGGAAGCACCGTTGGTGACGTCGCCAAAGACCTGATCCTCGGCGATGCGTCCGCCCATGGTCATGATGAGATTGTCGAGAAGTTCTTTTTTGCGATGGGTGTATTTGTCCTCGGTGGGAAGGAACATGGTGACGCCGAGGGCTGGGCCGCGTGGGATAATGGTGACTTTGTGGAGAGGTTCGACATTGTCCAGGAGAATGCCAAGGAGGGCGTGACCGGCTTCGTGGTAGGCGGTGTTTTCTTTTTCCTTGTTGCTCATGGCGAGGCTGCGACGTTCGCGTCCGAAACGCACTTTGTCGCGAGCTTCCTCAAGTTCGGAGAGAGTGATGGCTTTGAGACCACGACGGGCGGCGAGAAGCGCAGCTTCGTTGATTACGTTGGCCAGTTCCGCACCGGAGAATCCGGGCGTGCCCCGGGCGACGGTGTCGAGCTGGGTGCCCTCGGCAATCTTCACTTTTTTGGCATGGACACGAAGAATTTCTTCGCGGCCTTTCACGTCGGGCAGGGGAACAACCACCTGGCGGTCGAAGCGTCCGGGGCGCAAAAGAGCGGGGTCGAGAACGTCGGCGCGGTTTGTGGCGGCAATGATGATGACACCTTCCTGAGCGTCGAAGCCGTCCATTTCGACGAGCATGGCGTTGAGGGTTTGCTCGCGTTCGTCGTGTCCGCCGCCCATGCCGTGCCCGCGATGGCGGCCAACGGCGTCAATTTCGTCGATGAAAATAAGGCAGGGGGCGGATTTGCGGCCTTGCTCGAACATGTCGCGGACACGGGAGGCACCGACGCCGACGAACATTTCGACGAAATCGGAGCCGCTGATGGAATAGAAGGGCACGTCGGCTTCGCCAGCGATGGCGCGGGCAAGAAGGGTTTTGCCGGTGCCGGGTGAGCCGACCATGAGAACACCTTTGGGGATGTGGCCGCCTAGTTTTTGGAAGCGTTTGGGATCTTTAAGAAATTCGACGATTTCGGAGACTTCCTCTTTTGCTTCTTCGACACCGGCGACGTCTTTGAAAGTGATTTTATTTTTGTCGCGAGCCATCATGCGGGCTTTGGATTTGCCGAAATTGAGGGCACCTTTGCCGGCCATTTTGATTTGCTGGCGGAAGAGGAAATAAAGGACGAGAAGGAAGATGGCGATGGGCAGGAAGCTGACGAGGAATGAGCCAAGAACGTTGTTTTGCTCGTCGTAATTAACCTTGTAACCAGCGTCCTCGATGATTTTGGAGAGATCGCGATTGGCTTCGAGGATGACGCGGGTTTTGAATTCGTTGGGGATGGTCTTGGGCGACGCAGTTTGTTCCGGGGTCGGCGCGAAGAAGCCTTGAACGTATTGCGTGCCGCGACCTTGCTCGACGTAAAGAGTGATGGGCTGATTTTTATCGAAGGCGCCGGATTTAAGGAGTTCGACGAAGCGGAAATACTTCAGTTCCTGGACGTTGGCGAGTGGTCGGAAGAGGAGTGCGCCACCGATGAGGGCGAAGGCGAGAGCGAAAAGAATGATCCCGCGCCAGTTGAAATTGGGGTCGTTGGGCAAGTTACGGGGTCTATTTTCCTTGGGATCGCGTGGTTCGTTGGTGGACATGATGAAGTTAAGACAGATACCACAGGCAGATGCTCAATGCAAAAAAGCTGTGGGGATTACCGGCACGGTGGCGGGCATGGTGAAACGTAAAAATTGAACGGAAACCTGGGATGAAAGTGAAAGCGGACTGTTACCAGGATGTTGACCGGTTTCCGATGATTTTTTGGGAGCAAATCTGCCTGGTGAAATGGAGATTGCGGCAGAATTTGCGGTTAATTGGTTTATTCCACACCGACCGTGGTGGCGGCGAGAGAGGCCAGGGCGTATTCGCGATTGAGCCGGGTGATGAACTCGCCTGAAACACTGGCTGGACAGATGGCTTCGCATTCGAGGTGATTGCTGCAATTGCCGAAGCCTTCGTCATCCATTTGCTGGACCATTTTTAAGGTGCGACGTTTGCGCTCGGGTTGACCTTGCGGGAGCAGGCCGAGGTGGGCGACTTTGGCCGAGACGAAAAGCATGGCGGAGGAATTGGGGCAGGCGGCGATGCAGGCACCGCAACCGATGCAGGCGGCGGCGTCCATGGCGAGATCGGCGTCTTTTTTGGCAATGGCAATAGAGTTGGCATCCGGTGCGGACCCGGTGCGGGCGGTAATGTAGCCACCAGCTTGGATGATACGGTCGAGAGCTTTCCGATTTACGATGAGATCTTTGACAATGGGGAAGGCGCGTCCGCGAAAAGGTTCGATGAAAATGGTGTCGCCATCGCGGAAATTGCGCATATAAACCTGGCAGGTGGTGCCACGTTTTGGGCCGTGGGCGACGCCATTGATGACGAGTGAGCAAGAGCCGCAGATGCCTTCCCGACAGTCGTGATCGAAGGCGATGGGTTCGTCGTTTTTTTGGATCAGTTCTTCATTGACGATGTCGAGCATTTCCAGAAAAGAAGCCTCGGCGGGGATGTTTTTGGCTTCGTAATCGCGGAGCATGCCGCCTGCGTTTGCGCTTTTTTGACGCCAGACTTTGAGGTGGAAGTTCATAGTGAAAAAAGAATGCGGATTTATTTGTAGCTGCGCTGGGCGAGTTTGACGTTTTCGAATTCGAGCTGCTCTTTGTGGAGGTTGGGTCTGGCGGTATCGCCGGTGTATTCCCAAGCGGAGACGAAAGCATATTCGTCGTCATTGCGGAGGGCTTCGCCATCCGGGGTCTGGTATTCGGTGCGGAAATGGCCGCCGCAGCTTTCCTCACGGGTGAGGGCATCGATGCAGGTGAGTTCGCCAAATTCGAGGAAATCGGCGACGCGCCCGGCTTTTTCCAACGCCTGATTGAGTTCCTCGCCGCTGCCGGTGACGTGGACGTTGGACCAGAATTCCTCGCGCAGGGCGGGGATCTTTTCGAGTGCCTCTTCCAGTCCCTCGCGATTGCGGGCCATGCCGCATTTGTCCCACATGATGAGGCCTAATTCGCGGTGGAAAGAATCGACGGTGCGTTTGCCTTGAATGCTGAGCAGGCGCGAAGTGCGGGCGCGGACGTCTTCCTCGGCTTTTTTAAATTCGGGGTGATCAGTGGTGTGTTTTTTCCCGCCAATGGTCGCGAGATAGTTCCCGATGGTGTAAGGAAGAACGAAATAACCGTCGGCCAACCCCTGCATCAGTGCGCTGGCGCCGAGGCGATTGGCACCGTGATCGGAGAAATTGGCTTCGCCGAGAACGTGCAGGCCGGGGATGTTGCTCATCAGGTTATAATCGACCCAAAGACCGCCCATGGTGTAGTGGACAGCAGGGTAAATACGCATGGGCTGCTTGTAGCCGTCTTCGCCGGTGATGTTTTCATACATCTCGAAGAGGTTGCCGTAGCGTTCGCGGATGGTGTCTTCCCCGACGCGCTTGATGGCGTCGGCGAAATCGAGATAAACGCCGAGTCCGCCCGGCCCGACGCCGCGGCCTTCGTCGCTGGCTTCCTTGGCACTGCGCGAGGAAATGTCGCGGGGGGCGAGGTTGCCAAAGCTGGGATATTTGCGTTCAAGAAAATAATCGCGCGCCTCCTCGGGGATTTGTTGGGGAGGCTTGCCGGCGTCGGCTTTATTTTTGGGCACCCAGACGCGTCCGTCGTTGCGAAGAGATTCGGACATGAGGGTGAGTTTGGATTGATACTCACCACTGACGGGGATGCAGGTGGGATGGATTTGGGTGAAGCAGGGGTTGGCGAAGAGGGCGCCTTTTTTGTGGGCACGCCAGGTGGCGGTAACGTTGCAGCCTTTGGCGTTGGTGGAAAGATAGAAAACGTTGCCGTAGCCGCCGGTGCCCAGAATGACGGTATCGGCGGCATGACTGGTGACGGCACCGGTGGAAAGGTCGCGCACGACGATCCCTTTGGCGTGGCCGTCGATGATGACGATGTCGAGCATTTCGGTGCGGTAAAACATTTCCACGTTGCCCTCTGCGATTTGCTGGCTGAGGCCGGAATAAGCACCGAGAAGAAGCTGTTGACCAGTCTGGCCGCGGGCGTAGAAGGTGCGGGACACCTGGGCACCGCCGAAGGAGCGGTTGGCGAGGAGTCCACCGTATTCACGGGCAAAAGGAACCCCGGCTGCGGCGCATTGGTCGATGATGGAGGCGCTTACCTCGGCCAGACGATAAACGTTGGCTTCGCGCGAGCGAAAGTCACCGCCTTTAATGGTGTCGTAAAAAAGCCGGCGGATGCTGTCGCCGTCATTTTGGTAGTTTTTGGCTGCATTGATTCCTCCCTGGGCGGCGATGCTGTGGGCGCGGCGGGGGCTATCCTGATAACAGAAACATTTTACCTTATAACCGAGTTCGCCGAGGGTGGTGGCGGCGGAAGCTCCTGCCAGACCGGAGCCGACGATGATGATTTCGTATTTCCGGCGGTTGGCGGGGTTGATGAGTTTCGATTCAAACTTATGTTTCTCCCATTTTTGTTCGAGGGGACCGGATGGAATTTTGGAATCGAGTGTCATGATTTATTATTTGGAAGTGGTGTGCCAGGCGGGCATTTTTTGAATTTTCAGCAGGACGGAAGCTGGGAGGCTGATGAAGCCGATGCCCACGGCGATGGCAAGAATGCGTCCGCCATTTTCGACGAGGCCAGCGATTTGCTTGCTCTTAATGCCGAGCGTCTGGATGGTGCTGGAGACGCCGTGTTTAAGATGGAGAGCGAGAAGGCTGACGCTAAGAATATAAAAACCGGCGATGAGCGGATGACTGAACCCGAGGACCATGCGCGTGTAAACGTCGGGACGACCTTCGGGATCGAAGAGGACTTTGTATTCTGGATGAAAGCTTTGCACGGTGAAGTGGAGGATATGATAAATTACGAATGAGAGCACGGTAAGGCCGCTTAAAGCCATCGTGCGTGAGGCAATCGTGGATTTTTGCGGGCGAGAGGTCGCATATTTCGAGGGGCGCGCTTTTTTGTTTTCGATGACGAGGGAAATCGTGGTCGCAATGTGGGCGACAAAAACGGCCAGCAGACCGAGACGCACCACCCAGAGAAGGGGGCCGAGTTGGTGGAGTTTGACGGCGTAGATGTTGATCTGATCGTTATTTGGAAAGAAAAATTGCAAGTTCCCGGCGAGGTGACCGACGACGAAGCCGACGAGTGCGAGGCCGGTGAGGGCAACGATCCATTTTCTACCAATGGAAGAAAGAAGAAAGCTGATGACCGGATGTTTCGCGTAGCGACCCGGATTGGATGTAGTGGGAACGGAAACAACCGATGTCGGCATAATCAGAGAGTATTAATTTTTCTAATAGTAGCGATTTACTGTCGCAATGTCATGTAAATTTTTTAGAATTCGGTAAGATAAAAACTGACGAATAAAAAACGGGTGTCGGCGTTGACAGGTTCAAGCCCTCCCCGTAGCATCTGCGAACCTTATTTTTTGATTCCCCCATTGTGTTAAACGACGACGATTACATTGTTCAAATTCTACAAGATGTTGGTCTGGTAACACGGGCACAGCTCCAGGCGGCAAGAGATTCTGCAGGTTCCGGTGCTGGGAGCATGGTGGAATATCTCATCGAGCAGAGCATTGTTTCGGAGGAAGACATCACGCGCACGCTTGCGGCACAGTCCAACATGGATTTCTACGATTTATCGCAGAAACCCATCCTGCCCGAAGTCATCGCTGAAGTGCCCGCAGAAATGGCGCGTCGCTATAAAGTGATTCCGGTGGCGAAAAATGAACAGACTTTGATCATTGCCACCAGCAACCCCCTGGATTTCGAGACATTCGATGCTCTCATTCATTTATTGCATCGAGAGATAGAATTCGTGTGTTCCACCGAGGCGCAAATCAAAAATGCCTTGATCCAGTATTATGGGTCGGCAGACGATGCGAATGCGGCATTAAGCAGCAAGCTGGGGATCGATCTCGAGGTAGGGGAAGATGGTCTGGCCGTAGGCGAAGGCGCAGAAGGCGATACGGGAGATGCTCCGATCATTAAAATGGTCACCCTGCTCATCGTCGAAGCCTACAAAAATCGAGCCAGCGACATTCATCTCGAGCCGATGGAAAAAAGTTTCCGCGTGCGCTTTCGTGTGGACGGTCAGTTGTTGGAAATGCAAAGCCCGCCCAAGAAGTTGCAATCGGCCATTATCAGCCGTCTTAAAATCATGACCGCCTCCATGAGCATCGCCGAAAAACGTCTGCCTCAAGACGGTCGCATCCAGGTAAAAATGGGCAAAACCCAGATCGACTTGCGCGTCTCGACCATTCCCACCAACCACGGTGAGAGCATCGTCATGCGTATTCTGGATAAATCGAGCCTCACGCTGGGCCTGCCCGATCTCGGATTTCTCACCGATGACCAGGAAACCATGGAAAGTCTCATCGCCCTCCCCGACGGCATCGTGCTGGTCACTGGCCCCACTGGTTCTGGAAAAACCACCACGCTTTATGGTTGCCTCAACTATATTAACAAGCCAGACCGCAAAATCATCACCGTCGAAGATCCCGTGGAATATCAGCTCAACGGCATCAACCAGGTCCAGGTAAATGCCGACATTGGCATGAGCTTCCCCGCCGCCCTGCGCTCCATGTTGCGTCAGGCTCCCAATATTATCATGATCGGGGAAATTCGCGATTTGGAGACCGCCAGCATCGCCATCAATGCCTCGCTTACCGGTCACTTGGTTTTCAGCACTCTCCACACCAACGATGCCCCCAGTGCCGTGGCGCGTCTGGTCGATATCGGGGTCAAACCTTTCCTCGTCGCCAGTTCGATCCGCGCCGTCCTGGCGCAACGTCTGGTGCGAAAATTGTGTCCGGCATGCAAAACATCCCACACCCTTACCGAGGCCGATTATCGTGCGTTGCGTCTCGATCCACGCCAGGTGAGCGAGGCCACCGTCATGCGCCCGGTGGGATGTCCCGAATGTAGAAATCGCGGTTATCGCGGACGCATGGGCATCTTCGAAATCTTTAAAATCGACGACGAAGTGCGTCGCATGGTCAACGACCGCAACTCCACCATCCAGCTACGCAAACGTGCCCGCGAACTGGGCATGCGCACCATGCGCGAGGACGGCGTGCGCAAAGTGCTGGCGGGTCTCACTTCGGTGGACGAAGTTGTCTCAGTCACCATGTCCGACGCGGATTAAGACTCCAGGCACCTTTCATTCATGTTTCCTCATCGCCTCGAAGACCTCTTTAAATTGGTTTGCGAGCATTCCGCCTCGGATCTGCACATCACGGTGGGAGTGCCCCCAGTCATTCGTTTGCATGGCGACTTGCGTAAACTCGATCTCCCGTCGCTCACCGCTGAGGATGTCTCACGGTTGGCTGGCGAAATAGCCTCCGCCGAGCAACTTGTCCAGCTCCGCGCCCACTCCACGATTGATTTCACCCACGCTTTTACCGGTGGAGCCAGATTTCGGTGCAGTGTTTTTCAGCAAAAAGGCGTTCTCAGCATCGCCGCACGTCTTATCCCCGCCCAAATTCGCACCCCGGAGGAAATCGGCCTGCCCGAAAGCGTCCAATCTCTTCTTACCCTTCCCCGAGGCTTGGTTCTGGTCACCGGCCCCACGGGTTCCGGGAAATCCACCACCCTGGCTTCCATGCTCGATACCATCAACCGGACGAAAGCGTGCCACATCGTAACCATCGAAGATCCCATCGAATACTACCATTCGCACAAGCAGTCCGTGGTCAACCAACGCGAAATCGGCGTCGATGTGCCCAATTTTTCCGAGGCTCTCCGGCGTGTTCTACGTCAGGATCCCGACGTTATCCTGGTCGGGGAAATGCGCGATCTCGAAACCATCGAGGCCGCGATCACCGCGGCAGAAACCGGGCACCTCGTTTTTTCCACCGTCCACACCACCGGCGCGGCCCGCACCGTGGATCGCCTCATCGACGCCTTTCCGCCGCAACAACAGGAACAAATTCGCGTCCAACTCTCCATCAATCTTCGCGCCGTCGTCTCCCAATTGCTTTTGCCGAAAAAAGATGGCACCGGACGCGTCGCCGCATTCGAGGTCATGATCAACACCCCCTCCATCGGCGCCTTTATTCGCGAAGGCAAAACCTTCCGCATCAACAACGACATCCAGACCGGTTCGCGCCTCGGGATGAACACGCTCGATGCCAGTCTCGTGCAACTTTTTGTCGATGGCGTCATCAGCGAATCCGAAATGCAAAACAAAGCTCAAGATCCCAGTGCCATCCACCAGCTCCTGCAAGGTCGCTCCCCGCGCGCACCCCACAAATTTCGTCCGCAACCCAATACTTTCGTTTCCAAATAACGAAATCCCTCGCACATTACCATATTAAGAAGTCACTCTTCTTTTTTCCTCCCTCAATTTCTTTATGAACGCAAAACTGGTCACCGATATGCTGGTCGAAAGTGGGATAATGACTGCAACCCAAGCCGAGGACATGCTGCTCGAAGTCTCCCATAGCGGCAAACCCATCGAACAACTCGTCGTCGATTTTGGCTATTTCGACGCCGCCGACAATTTCTACCGCAAGCTGGCCGAAAATCTGGGCACCGAATTTTACGATCTCACCGATGTTACCGTCCCGCCCGAGATCCTTCGAATCATCCCCGCCGGTCTCGCCCGTCTTCATGGTGCCCTGCCTTTGGGCGAACAGGATGGTGCCATCGTCCTCGTCCTCTCCGATCCGCTCAATGGCGATACCATCGAAGAACTCCGCTTCGCCACCAGCCGCGACATCCGTCTCCTCGTCTCCGATCCCGAAAAAATCGATGCCCTCATTCTACTCAGTTACGGCTCCGACTCGGTCTCCATGTCCGACATCATGGCCTCCTTCGGCGGCGAAGAACTTGAACTGCTCGAAAGCGTCTCCGGCACCGGCGGAGCAGAGGAAGCCAACGCCACACCCATCATTAAATTTGTCGATCTCATCCTTTATCAAGCCATTCAAGACAGGGCAAGCGACATCCATTTCGAACCCTTCGAGCACGAATTCAAAATCCGTTACCGCGTCGATGGCGCACTTTACGAAATGGCACCTCCACCGCGTCACCTCGCCCTGCCTGTCATCTCGCGCATCAAAGTCCTCGCCAATCTAAACATCGCCGAGCGCCGGTTACCCCAGGACGGGCGCATCCAAAAAACCATCGCCGGGCGCGGAGTCGATATGCGTGTCTCCACCCTGCCCACCCAATTTGGCGAAAGCGTCGTGCTCCGCGTGTTGGATCGTTCCACTGTAAACCTCGATCTCGAAACTCTCGGCATGCCCGAGGCACTTTACCAATACATCCTGCGGACCATCGAAAAACCCAACGGCATTTTCATTGTCACCGGCCCCACCGGTTCGGGAAAAACCACCACGCTTTACTCCTGCCTGCGCAAGATTAACACCATCGACTCCAAGTTGCTCACCGCCGAAGATCCCGTCGAATACGACATGGAAGGCATCATTCAAGTGCCCATCAACGAGGGCATCGGACTTAACTTCGCCCGCGTCCTGCGCGCTTTCCTTCGCCAGGATCCCGACCGCATCATGGTCGGAGAAACCCGCGACCTCGAAACCGCGCAAATCTCCATCCAGGCCTCGCTCACCGGACACCTTGTCCTCACCACCCTCCACACCAACGACGCCCCCGGCGCCGTCGCCCGTCTCATCGACATGGGCGTCGAGCCATTCCTCATCTCCGCCGCCCTCGAAGGCGTGCTCGCCCAGCGGCTCATCCGCAAAATCTGCCCCCAATGCCGCACCCCCTACGAACCCACCGAAGCCGTGCTCGCACAGCTCGGGCTTTCTCCCCACGAAATCGGCGATAAAAATTTCTACTACGGCAAAGGCTGCGACCACTGCAACCACACCGGATACAAAGGCCGCAAAGGCATTTACGAACTACTCGACGTCTCCGATCCCATTCGCGAAATGATCAATCAACGTGCTCCATCGCTCGTTCTGCGGCAAAAAGCCATCGAACTCGGCATGGCCACCTTACGCGAAGATGGTTTACGAAGTATTTACGATGGCGAGACCACCATCGAGGAAGTCGTCAAATACACCTGAAAAAACTGCATTTTACCCGATTTATCGCCTTTTTCGCATCGACATCGCCGAAAATGCCGCATAAGTTTCGATAGTTCACTAACTACACCCCAGATATGGCAAAATACACTTACGTCGCACTCGATGCTCGCGGGCAGGAAAACACCGGCACCATTGATGCCTCCAGTTCCAACGACGCCGTCGCACAACTCCGACAATCCGGCTACTTCCCCACCAGCGTCGTCGAGGAAGGTTCCGCCGCTGCAAAATCCGTCAAAAAAAGCGCCGCCAAACCCCTTCGCTCCACCAGTGATGCCAAAGTCGCCAAGCCGCTCTTTAAGAAAAGCACCATCAAACCCAAGATCCTCATGATCTTTACCCGCCAATTAGCCACGCTCATCGATGCCGGTCTCCCCCTTCTCCGCGGTCTCACCGTCCTCGGCAAACAAGAACGCGATCCTGTCTTGAAAGCCACCATCAGCCAACTCGCCGATACCGTGCAGGGCGGCAGCACCTTTTCCGAAAGTCTCGCCGGGCATCCCAAGATTTTTAACAAACTCTACGTCAACATGGTCAAAGCTGGCGAACTCGGCGGTGTCCTCGAACTCGTCCTCATCCGCCTCGCCGAATTTCAGGAAAAAGCCCAGAAAATCAAAAACAAAGTCGTCGCGGCGATGTTTTATCCCCTCATCGTCTTGGTTATCGCCGTCGCCATCATGGGCTTCCTGCTCGTCTTCATCGTTCCAAAATTCGAGCAAATCTTTAAAGACATGCTCGGTGGCAAAGCACTCCCCGGTCTCACCGTCTTCGTCATCTCGGTCTCCAACCTCTTAAAAAACAACATCATCGTCGTCATCGGGGTCGTCGTTGCCTCAGTCATCGGCTACCGCCTCTTTGCCGCCACCCCCAACGGCAAAGTCATCATCGACCGCATCAAAATCAAGCTTCCTCTCTTTGGCGATCTCCTTCGCAAAACCGCCATCTCCCGCTTCACCCGCACCCTCGGCACCCTCGTCACCAGCGGTGTGCCGATTTTACAAGCCCTCAACATCACCCGCGAGACCGCCGGCAATCAAGTCATCGCCGACGCCATCACCAAAGTTCACGACTCCGTCAAAGAAGGCGAATCCATCGTGCAACCCCTCGAAGCCAGCGGCGTCTTCCCACCCATGGTCATCAGCATGATCGATGTCGGCGAGGAAACCGGACAATTGCCCGACATGCTTTTAAAAGTCGCCGAAGTCTATGATGACGAAGTCGATAACGCCGTCAGTGGTCTTACCTCCTTGCTGGAGCCGATCATGATCGTCTTCCTCGCTGTCGTCGTCGGCACCATCGTCATCGCCTTGTTTCTGCCCTTGATTTCCATCATCAGCACCATGCAGGCTGGTTAATCCCTCCGCTTTATGTCGCGTCTCCCCCCAAACAGTCGTCCGTCCGGCGGGTTCACTCTCGTCGAACTCCTCACCGTGATGACCATCATCGGCATCCTCGCCGGGCTCGTCTTGGGCACCTTCAAGTTTGCCCAGGAAAAAGGTGCCCGCAGCCGGGCTCAGGCTGAAATCAGTGCCATGGAAGCCGCCTTGGAAAGTTACAAAGCGGATAACGGGGAGTATCCTCGGGGTGCCAATAGTGATGATTTGAATTCCACCACGACCTCGAACCCATCCAGCTCGATAAACTCGTCCAGATTACTCTACCAAGCTTTGTCTGGCGATGGAACCAATGCTCTGGTCACCACTGGAGGAACTCCTTCGGACGGCAGAGTTGATCCCGGCAGCAAGCAATACATGGAATTCAAACCCAACCAATTGATAACCGCTGGAGCTAGTGCTTATTATATCATCGATCCATGGGGCTTCAGCTACGGGTATTCCACTATTTATCAACGCGATGTGCAAGCTCCCATCCCCCCCATCCCCCCCACACCACCCGCAGGCTTTAATCCCACTTTCGATCTCTGGTCCACGGGAGGGCAGTCGGCCAATACGACAGATGCCAAAGCCAAATGGCTAAAAAACTGGTAGGACCCCAGCGACCATGCGCTCAAAATCCGCAGGATAAAAAAATCTCCCACCTTCCAGTGCCGGAGAGCACAACCGATCACAGATGCAGTTTTGGCCGACTCGGTTAAAACAAGCTACAATCTGCCATCGGCGACAGCCAACTTCCCAAAAAAACTCTGTCTTGGCAGTTGCACTGCCCCGGAGCTGCTAGTCCCATTAAAGAAAATCTTTGTCCAATTTATAATAATCTCCCCACCGAGCCAATCCCGGGTGGGGCGGTGCTTCCAGCCCGCCATCCCAACGCGTCTCGCTTGGGATACCAAAACTCATCGCGCAGCGCACTTTTTTTGACTCTCAACCCTTGAATTTAGAATAGGGGACCGGTCTTTTTTATACCTCATCCCGTTCCTCCCATCAGCCTTCTGATGAACGCCAC